>JBHIDN010000110.1:0-5588 GCA_046760125.1 Anaerolineae bacterium | reverse complement strand
AGCTGGAGATTTGGCCATTCCAAGGCCCTAGAGAGGGAGGAAAAAGAGATGAGCGAGAGAACCAAAGTTACTTTGCCCCAACTCTTGGAGATGAAGAGACGTGGTGAGAAGATCACCATGATCACCGCTTACGATTACCCTACAGGTGTATGGGCCGAGAGAGCGGCTATCGACATCGTTTTAGTGGGCGACTCGATGGCTATGACCGTGCTGGGGTACTCCACCACTCTGCCGGCCACTATGGCGGAGTTAATCTCCCATAGCCAAGCGGTGACCAGGGGTTGCAAGAACTCCTTTGTCCTGGGGGATATGCCTTACATGTCCTATCAGCCCTCCATCGAGATGGCGGTGCAGAACGCCGGTCGTTTTATGAGCGAAGGCGGATGCGATGGCGTCAAGTTGGAGGGGGGGATAACTATGGCCGATAGGGTGGAGGCTATAGTTAACGCCGGAATCCCAGTGATGGGCCACCTGGGGCTTACCCCCCAAAGTATGTCCATGTTGGGAGGGTTCAAGGTCCAGGGAAAGGACGCCCTAATGGCCAAGAGGATCATCGACGACGCCAAAGTTTTGGAAGAGGCGGGTGTCTTCGCTGTCTTATTGGAGTGTGTCCCCTCCAAGGTGAGCAAGTTGATCACCGAGAGGGCGGAGATACCGATCATCAGCATCGGGGCCGGGCCAGATTGCGATGGGCAACTCTTGATCTTCCACGATATGTTTGGGCTCTATCCAGCCTTCACCCCCAAGTTCGCCAAGCAGTATGCTGACGTGGGGGAGACGATAGTCCAGGGTCTCAAGCGCTACGCGGAGGAGGTGCGAGAGGGGCTATTCCCGGAGCCCAAACATGGCTTCACCATCTCTGACCAGCAGTATGAAGAACTCTTGAAGATGCTGGGGTAAGAAATAAACGGTAGAGAGGCAGCCCAGCCGTGGAAACAGGTTTTTCCTAAAGGATCCGTGGAGAAGGGCTGCCATCTACTATCCTGAGGGCCTAAGAGGTGTTCAGCGAAGATTTAACCCCCGCCGAGGAGGTATGGTTTAGTTATCAGGAGCCCGATGAGTTGGCGATCGCCTTGGCCCAGGAGATGCGAGCCCGGGGGATGAGAAGGGTTTTAGACGTAGGGTGTGGAGGGGGGAGGCATCTTCTCTACTTGGCTAAGCAGGGGTTCGAAGTCTACGGTGCCGACCGCTCGGCGGCTGGGTTGACCATCTCCCGGGAACGGCTGGAGAAGGAGGGGCTGAAAGCCACGCTCCGCCGATGCGACATGACCGAAGTACCCTTTCCCGATGAGTTCTTCGACGCCGTCTTGAGCGTCTATGTCTTGCACCACAATAGATTAGAGAACGTAGAGAAGGCGGTAGGGGAGATAAGAAGGGCGCTCAAGAAGGGAGGGTTGTTTTTCGCCAACTTGAGCGGGAAGGGGGACCATAAGGAAGGCAAAGGGAAAAAGATAGAGCCGGGGACTTATATCTGTGATAGCGGAATTGAGGCTGGGATGCCCCACCATTTCTTCACGCGGCCAGAGGTGGAAACTCTCCTGGAGAGGTTCGAGATCATGGCCCTCAAGGAGCGGAGAGCCGAATATGTAAGTCAATCGTCGGGGCTGCCCGTGGTGAGCGTTCACTGGGAGATAGAAGCCCAGAAACCTTAGAATTGGGAGGAGGGATGGCTGAGTGCAAAAAAGAGACGAACTTGACCAAGTGCACCTGTACTTACGAGCCTTGCAGCCGCAAAGGTATCTGCTGTGATTGCATAGAATACCATTGGAAGATGGGCGAGTTGCCGGGTTGCTTCTTCCCCCCAGAGGTGGAGCGAACCTATGACCGCTCCCTGGCTCGCTTCATAGCCACCTATAGCCGGGGTTGAGGTGGCTAGCGCACCCGATCGGCGGCGGGGGGTATCTCCCACCTTGGTCACCTCCTTCCACCGAAAGGGAAGGCTTTGGGAGGGGTAGATGGATGTGATATTGTGGGCGCTTTTCATCTTTGTGTTTAGGATGGCTAATGTTGCCGTAGGCACCGTTAGGACGCTCCTAGTCGTGCGAGGGGAGCGGATTTTGGCCACCTTGATCGGCCTCTTTGAGGCCTTGTTCTTCGTGGTGGCTGTGGGCAAGGTAGTACAAGATTTGGGCAACCTTTTGAACATTCTCGCCTACTGTGTTGGCTTCGCTGCCGGAACCTGGGTGGGCATGATCTTGGAGAACAGGCTGGCTCTAGGCTACGTGCTGGTGCGTATCGTTTCGCTGCAAAAAGGGAGGAGGATCGCTTTGGCGCTGAGGGAGAAGGGATATGGAGTAACAGAGATGTTGGGGGAGGGCCGGGCAGGTAGGGTGGGGATAATAGATGTCGTCGCCAAAAGAAAAGATGTCCCCCTCATTACCTCGGTTGGCCGTGAGGTCGATGAGAACGCCTTCATCACCGTTCAGGAGCCCAGAGAGGTATATCGGGGCTATATACCCAGGGCGAGATAGGCCACAATGACTGGTCTCGTTAGAGATGGATGACTTGTGTTCAACGATGATTAGTCCTGAACCGTGGAAAAACTATAGGAGGTAGAGAGATGCAAACCGAAATCCTGTATCGTCCATCTTATTCTTTGACCGTGGTCAAGTTGGGGCCCAACGAGACGATTCGCGTGGAAGCGGGGGCCATGGTCTCCATGTCACCTGGGGTGACCCTGGAGACCAAGATGGCAGGGGGCATACTGGCCTCCCTTAGGCGCTCTATGCTGGGTGGCGAGAGTTTCTTCCTCAACGACTATCGCGCCCCTGCTCAGGGCGGCGAGATCACCCTGGCCCCGGTGCTGCCTGGGGACATGATGGTGCTGGACCTAAAGGATGAGACCTTGGTAGTTCAGTCTGGTTCCTATGTCGCCTCTTCTGAGGGGATCGACATAGATACCAAGTGGACGGGAGCCCAGACCTTTTTCGCCAGGGAAGGTCTGATCATGCTGAAGGCCTCAGGCACCGGCAAATTGATCCTGGGTAGTTACGGGGCTATCCACGAGAAGGATTTGGAGGCGGGCGAGGTCTACACGGTGGACACCGGCCATCTGGTGGCCTTCTCCGAAGGGATGGGGTTCAGGGTGAAGACGGTGGGAGGGATCAAGTCAACTTTTTTCAGTGGAGAGGGGTTGGTGGTGGATTTGACCGGGCCGGGCAAGGTCTTCATGCAGACCCGTAGTGATGACGCTTTCCTCTCCTGGCTGATCCCCAAGTTGCCTACGCAGAAAGGGAGATAAGAGTTTCGAAGACAAGGGGTGGAACGGTACCTTCACACCCTGTTTGGGAATCTCGCCGAAGAGATAGCACACTCTTTAGTGGTTTCTGGCCCCCTTTTCTGCAGCCCTGAAGCGCCGGCGGTGGTTCTCGTTGGAGGCAACATCTGCTTAGCGTAAGGGAGAGTTAGCGGCTCTTGGGGCTATACCTTTCGATTAACCTTCGGCGCGAGACCCAGATTTGACATCTTTGTAGGTCAAGAAGTCTCTTCCCTTTGAGGCTAGCGGGGTTGAAGGTCCAGATGAGGCCCCAAAGGTAGATATTTTCCCAAAACTCCAAGAAGGGCTTTAGGCGACTGATAGAGCGACCCAAGGGCAGGAGGTCAAAGCCCAGTCGTCCCATCACTTCTGTGGCTCGTTTGAGCCCTTCCTGGCCATCCACAGCCGTCTCTCCCCTGAAGGCTCTGATCCCTCTCCATTCCGGCGCGCTCTCGATGTATCTAACCAGTTCGGCGAGGGTTCTCCTCATTAAGCGGTGGAATTGTAACCCCCAGGCTAAGTCGGGTCCATCTTTGGGCATGGGAGGGATGCGCTCGTTCCAGAAGTGGAGTTCGCCTATCGTTTCCCCTTGGAGGATATTCGTCCCGTCGGAGAGGGTCAATTCCCTGTCACTCTTGCGGAAGGCGATCCGGATGATGCAGTCGTCTTCACGCGTAAATTCATGGATACCGTATAGACGGCGTAGAAACCAGTCGAATCGCCTGATCATTGACCTGGCGATAGCGCCCAGTCTGGCCAATGTAGACTCCTATTTCCCCCAGGAGATGATGATGATCCCTGCCGCGATGAGGACCGTCCCTAGCCATTGGGCCATAGAGATGGGTTCCTGGAATATAAGCCGGGCAGCGATGATCTGCACGCAGAGAAAGCCCAAGCCGGCGGTGAGGGCGTAAGCCAGGTGGAGGGAGATGAACCGCAGAAGGAAGGTGAAGGCCAATACGCCTAGAAAGCCGGAAAGGTTGCCCACGATCTGCCACCAAAGAAAACCCTGCCATCCTCGACTGTCAGCCGACAACTTAAGGCCACTGTTGCTGACCACGGTGAAAGCCAGGTTGACTAGGGTCAGTCCGCCGATAGTTAGAGTCCGCATCTTTTGCTCCTTCGGTTGTGGCGCGAAGCCCATTACGCCTAGGGGCACGGGAACGAGGCAAATGCGAAGAGCATGACTTCCTAGAGCGTTCAGCGCCTATTCTTGCGCCTCGAACTCTTCTTTGGTGATGAAGTGGCCGCCAGATAACTCCTGGGAGAGGATGTTGTAGCCTCGGTCGAAGTGGAGTTCGCCGTACATGAGCCGGAAGCATCGGCCATCCATCATCTCCTTCCTCAGGAAGTATCCCCCTTCGGGGTCGGGCTGGAGGTCATGGCGCCGGTCCACTCGGATACGAAGTTTCTCCCCGCAGTTATCGCACTGTACATAGAGCCAGATGGCATCTTGGTCAGAGGGAGTATTTTGGCCGAAGAAGCCCATGGGAGGTCCTTTCTACCCTTTTACCCAGTATAGCAGGGGACAAACCTTAGGACAAGATCGGTACCGCCTTTTGTTGCTTTCAAAGAGCGCTCTAGCGGAAAGAGAGGTGGCCCACGATGGAGCAAGGGCCACCTCTTTTGTGTGCCCCCAGCGGAATTCGAATCCGCGTTACCACCTTGAAAGGGTGGTGTCCTAGTCCACTAGACGATGGGGGCATCCACATATTCATTTTAGCAGAGAGAACCTTTCAGGTCAAGGTCAGATATTCAGTTCCCAATACTCCAGAAACCTTCTGCAAAGCCCAGCAGGCCAAGGGTGGGGGAGACGATGGTTGGGCCCGTGGGAATCGGAGCCACAAGTGAGGAACAGGTTATGCTCCTCTGCTACCTTCAGGAGGGAGGCGATCTGCTCCTGGGTGTGGGAAGGGTAGTATGCCTCCAGCCCGTCTAACCCTATCTCTATCATCTCTTTGAGTTCCTCTTCGCCGGCTATCTCCATGGCCCCCTCTATGGCCCGGCCGGGGTGGGCTAAGATGGCTAGGAACCCCTCTTGGTGGGCCACCTCTAAGGCTTCAGCCATGGAGACCATGCGGGAAGGGAGGTCCAACTCGTAGGTGAGTCGCATCCCGTCTATGATGGCGAAGCCACTCAGGGCATCGCTGGCGTATCCCCTATCGGCCAGGGCTTGGGCCACATCCGCTACGTGGGTGGTGGGACGCATGGCCTTAAGAACCTCGAAGGGCGGGAGGTCGTAGCCCCGGCGGAGCATCTCCTCATGCACCAGGTGGGCGCTGAGTTCGTTGGAGAGATGGATGCGCTCCAGAAGGGGAGGGAGGTGCTCATT
>JBHIDN010000109.1:0-5592 GCA_046760125.1 Anaerolineae bacterium | reverse complement strand
AGGAGCAATGGTTCTCTCTCGTATTTCCCGGCATAGGTCCTCCTCCCAACTGCTCGGTGGGCCTAGGCTCAAGACCACGGCGTCTGGAGGCTCTTTGTCGAGGCACCTTAGAGCCTCCCGCCTTTCGAGGGCAGTGGAGGCTGCCATCTCCTCCGCGTCTAGGATCTTGGCTATGCGATCCGCTATTTGCCTGTCAGGTTCTATCACCAGAATCGTGGTCAACTGGATCCTCGATGCCGAGGAGGGGACTCGAACCCCTATGGGCTTATGCCCACTGCGCCCTGAACGCAGCGCGTCTACCTATTCCGCCACCTCGGCTCAACTCTACTTTAGCACCGCTCTTACGACTTGTCAACTACTGAAGCGTCTCGCTTACCATCACCCTTTTGGTGTTCACGTACCAGTCGGCTATGGTGCGGAATCGGTCGCTGGGGGTCGAAAGGGGTCCCAGTTGCACCCCTTCCACCCGGTCGCTCACCGCATAATTATAGATCGGATAGTAGAGGAGGAGAGCGGGAACCTCCTGGGCGAATATCTCTTGAAAGCGCCGGTAGAGTTCTGCCCTCTGGGCGGGGTCGTTGATCAACCGCGCCTGCTCTAAGAGTTCATCTACATCCCGATTGGCGAAGCCTCCGTAGTTTTGCCCCTCGTCTGTGGCCTGGGTGGAGTGCCACATCTCATAGAGATCTGGATCGGGGGGGAGATCTCCCCATCCATAAAGCACGGCTGTGAATTGATGAGATTGGAGCAGTTCGCTCACCCCATAGCCGAGAGTCTGGGTACGAACTCTCACCCCTACCTCTGCCAGTTCCCTGGCGATCTCCTCGATAATGCGCACTCTCAAGGGGTCGTCGTTGGTGAGGAGGGGGAACTCTAGGGGGACCCCTCCCTTCTCTCGCACCCCATCGTTGTTGGTGTCCACCCAGCCCGCTTCCTCTAGAAGGGCTTTGGCTCGCTGGGGGTTGTACTCGTAGCGGAAGATGTCATCATCATAGGCCCAGGAGTTGGGGAGGATAGGGCTGTTGACCACTAGACCTTGTCCATCCAAGATCTGATCGATGATCCTCTGTCGATCTATAGCCCAAAGCAGCGCTTGCCTCACCTCCTTCTCTTGGAAGACCGGAGCCTCCAGGTTGAGGAAGACAAGGGTATAGCGGGATAGCCACGTCGAGTAGAGGTTTAGCCCCTCCACTTGGCGCACTCGGTCTAGATCCGGAGGAAGGACGCGGCTTATGCCCTCTACCTCCCCTCGTTGGTAGGCGGCAAAGATCTCCCCGTAGTCGCGGTAGAAGCGGAACTCCACCTTATCTAGGTAGGGCTTCTGCCCATAAAAGTAGGGGTTGGCTTCGAGGAGAGCGTGCTCCGCTGTCAACTCTAGGAGGCGGAAGGGTCCCGTACCCACCGGATGAGCACCAAAAGGGTGGAGGGGAAGTTCAGTGGCTGGGACCCCTTCTAAGATATGCTTCGGTAGGATGCCTAGCCTTGTGTAGGCCAAGAAAGGGGCAAAGGGCTCTCTAAGGGTGAAGGAGACGATGTGATCGCTCCGCTTTTCCGCAGTAACCGCCTGCCAGAGTGTAGCCAACTCCGGTGGGCCCTGGAAATCTGGGTCTTGGAGGGCCTCGATGGTGAAGACCACATCGTCGGCGGTGAAAGGCTCCCCATCGTGCCAACGCACATCCGGGCGGAGATAGAAGGTATAGGTGAGGCCATCCTGGGAGATATCCCATTTCCGAGCCAAGTCCGGCACCACTTCTCCCCTCTCGTTGATATCGGTGAGGCCAGAGAAGATGAGGGAGACCAGGTCGGCGTCCACTTGGTTGTAGCCGCTCAAGAGGGGGTTGAGATAGGTAGGGCTTCCCGCCACCCCTTCCACATAGGTACCACCCTCGGCGGGGACGATAACGGTGGTGGTGGTGTAGGCTAGGTAGATAAGAAGGGCACCCAGAAGCAGAGTGCCCACCACGGCGATGAGGGCTGACCAGCGGAAATATCGAATCAAAGGCCTCTCCTTAGGAGGGTTGGAGGAAAACGGTGGCTACGGAGACGATGAAGAAGATGACCACCAGCCCGATGGTGATATTGAAGAGGGTCTTCTCCACCCCCCGTCGGCTCTTGTAGATCCCCCCCTCTCCCCCGAAGATACCCCCTAATTGTGCTCCTTTAGCCTGGAGAAGGATGGCCACTATGAGGGCTAGGGATACTATGATCTGGACTATCTGTAGATATTTGAGCAAGACTACCTCCAAAGAAGAATTATATCATCCCGTTCCCTTTTCGACAAACTAGGAGGGGAGGAAGAAGAAGGCGATGGCGATGATGCAGTATACGGCTAGAAGTTCTGCTCCCTCCAGCCAGTTCGATTCGCCATCCAAAGAGATGAGGGCTGCGATCCCCACCGCCGCTACTAACGATATGAGTTCGAACTGGTTGAAGATCAGGCTTAGGGGCTCGGGGCCTAGAAGGCTGATGAATACCAGAAGAGGAGCCACGAAGAGGGCGATCTGCATGCTTGAGCCCAAGGAGATGGCGAGGCTGAGATCCATCTTGTTCTTCCAAGCGGCCTGGACTGCCACTAGATGCTCGGCCACATTCCCCACTAGAGGGACGATTATCACTCCCAGGAAGAACTCGGTCACCCCCAGGGATTGAACCACCGGTTCTACCGTCTTCACCAATATCTCGCTCAGCCAGACCATGAAGAGGGTGGAGAGGCCCAGGGCCAGGAGGATCAGCCTCAGGCTCCAGTTAGCGGTCTCCAGGGTTGGGGCTGTAGGCGCTGAGCGGAAGGAGTAGATGAGGCTGAGGGTATAGATGATTATCATCACCCCCGCCACCCCCAGGCTCAATTCCTCCACCGCCAGACGATCTGACTCTATAGCGTGGCCGAAGATGGCCGGGATCACTAGGGCGATGACAGCCAGGGTCATCATGGTGGCGTTGAGTCCAGCCTGGGACCGGTCGAACCGCTGGGTGCCATGGCGCAACCCGCCAAAGAGGATGCTCAGGCCCAAGATGAGGAGCACATTACCCAGGATCGAACCGGTGATGGAGGCCTTCGCTAACTCCAAGAGTCCTTCCCTGATGGCGAAGATGGTGATGATCAGTTCTGCCGCGTTGCCCAAGGTGGCGTTGAGGAGTCCCCCAACTTGCGGCCCAGCGTGAAGCGCGAGTTCCTCAGTGGCCTTTCCCAATATCCCGGCCAGGGGTATTATCCCCAAAGCCGCAGAGGCGAAGACCAGCCGCGCATCAAAGTGAAAGAGAGAGGTGGCTATGGCTAAGGGAACAAATATCAGTAGAAGGTTAAGGTATTTCACCTTTCTGGCGCCCTTTGAAAGAGATCGGTCTCTATCTGGGGGATGATCACCCGCAGGGCTTGGGGAAGGACGGTGCATTCTAGAGGGGTGGTGCCCAGATAGTCGCCATCCACCTGAACGGGGAGAGGCGAGGTGGCGGTTAACCTTACTTTCTTCCCCTTATACCGTTCCACTTGGGGGTCATGTAAATGGCGGCAGAGGAGCATCTTGAGGAAATGGCGAACGAGGGCTAGGATACCCTCTCCTTTGAAGATAGTGATCTCCAGGAGGCCATCGTCCAGACAGGCCTCTGGAGCCAGTCGCAGGATGGCCGCGTAGAGTCGAACGTTACTGATCTCGATGAAAAGCACCTTTCTCGATATCTCCTCCCCATCGATAGTGAGGGTGATCGGGGTGCCGACAGACCTTCGAGCGATGGAAAGGCCAGAGAGGATGTAGGCCAAGGGACCCAAGTACCTCTTCAGCCTGGGGCTCAGATTCTCTACTACCTGGGCGTCGAAGCCTACCCCTGCCCAGAGCAGAAAGGTTCTCTCTCCGGCCTGCCCCAAGTCAGCGGTGTAGATAAGCCCCTCAGCCAGCCTTTGGGCTCCGGCGAGGAGATGAGGGAAGCCCAGGGGTGTGGCGAAGGGCATCCCTATCTCTCGGGCCCAAACGTTCCCTGTTCCTAAAGGCAAGACCCCCAGAGCCACATCGCTCCCCACCAAGCCATTCACCACCTCGTTGACGGTGCCGTCGCCCCCAGCGACGATAACCGCCTCGTAGCCAGAAGCCACAGCCTCTTGAGCATAGCGCAGAGCATCGCCTTTCCCTTGCGTCTCTCGTGGGGCTACCTCCCAACCTCGCTTGGCAAGGAGTTCTAAGGCCCTCTCCAGTTCTCTACGAGCATTCCGTTGCCCTGCACCGGGGTTGAAGATGACAAGGGTTTTCATCCCATTCCACATCTCATCTCCGTATGGAGCGCAGAACCTTGGAGACCGCCCCCTCGAGGTCCTCGCTGGTATCGATGACCAGATGGGGATGACATATCGGCTCCTGGCGGGAAGCCATGCGCCGGTAGATCCTCCAATCGGCATCGGAGACTTCTGCGGCACCTTTTTGGCGGGCGCGCAACCGCTCTCGCACCACCTCTTCTGAAGCCACGGTCTTCACTACCACCAGCCTCGCCCCCGCTCTCTCCGCTATCCGGTAGACTAGTTCCCGGTGGTACTCGATGAGGTTGGTGGCATCGTAGATCACTCGTACTCCTCGCTTCAGAAGTTTAGCCATAAGAGCGTGGCAGGTACGATGTACCCAACGGCTCTCCTGGGCTGTATATCGTGGCTGGGGGAAGAGGATCTTCCTTACCATATCGCTCTCGATGATCACGAAAGGGAGGGCCTCTGTCAGCCGACAAGCCAAGAAGGATTTTCCCGTTCCCGGCAGCCCGGATAGAAGGAGAAGCACCGGCTTGGCCGTCGTCTCCTGGCTATCAGGCAAGACCCTCTCTACCTTGGCTATAAACTGAGCCAGATCGTAGGCTTCCCTCTCCTCCACGGGGATCTCCGCTCAGCCATTATACCAGATGAAGCGACCTTGACAAGTGGCGAACCCCTTTTCCAACCTGGCATAGACGCTCTATCTATGATGATCACACGGGAAGAGCGATCGGCTATCGATAGGAGGGGAAGGTGGGAGATTATAGTTGTTGACATAACTATCTAGGAGGCGAAACGGCCCTAGTACTAAGTAGGCACTTGCCCTCTTCTTGCTTTTTGGTGTATAATGTTAATTAGAGAGGCCGGGTTCAAGAGGTTCTTTGGCATACGGGAGTGTAGTAGGGAGGAATTGTGAGGTCTCGGTGGTTCAAAAACGGGTTGGTCTATCTTCTCATCATCGTCGCTGTGGGGGCTCTTTTCTTCAACGTCTTCTCTCCCCCTGAAGGTTTGACCACCGTTCCCTTAACCGAGGTGGCCCAGGAGGCCAAGAAGGGTAATGTTAAGGAGATCGTGGTCTCAGGTGACGAACTCACGGTAACCCTTACCTCTGGGGAGAAGGTACGCTCCAATAAGGACCGAACCTCGGAAATCACCGAGGTACTCAGGAACCTGGGAGTGACAGAGAATCAGTTAAGCAACATCTCCCTCCAGTGGAAGGAGCCCAGCGAATTCGGCAACTGGATCGGTATCTTGACCTCTCTGCTTCCAGCCATCCTCTTCGGCGGTCTCCTTCTCTTTATGATGCGCCAGGCTCAAAGTGGCAACAACCAGGCTTTATCGTTCGGTAAGAGCCGAGCCCGCCT
>JBHIDN010000108.1:0-5626 GCA_046760125.1 Anaerolineae bacterium | reverse complement strand
CGGCCCTATGGAGTTCCCATGCTAACTCAGGTTGTGTTTCCGTCAAGGATCCCTGCGGGAAAGGTTCTCATCGCGACTCCTGTGTGTAGGTCTGATTGGCACATTCAACTCTACCACAGTCGTCGCATTTTTAATGAGACTAACCGGGGAGTTGCTGGGATGGAGGAACGGTGTTATACTCTCCTCCAATAAGAAACGGTCTCAAAGAGGTAACTCTATGATCATCATCGGCATCCTCTATCTCCTTTGTGCGGTCTTTCTGGCTCTTTACGGCTTCAACACCTTCGTCCTCATCTACTTGTATCTTCGCCACCGTAACGAGACCCTGCCTCTTCCTCCTCTTGACGAGTGGCCCCGGGTGACGGTGCAGTTGCCCATCTTCAACGAGGTTTATGTAGTGGGCCGGCTGATAGACACCGTGGCTCATCTCACCTATCCCCGCGAGAGGCTTCAGATCCAAGTTCTCGACGACTCCACCGATGAGACGACAAGTCTGGCCCGAAGAAAGGTGCAAGGGTACCGGGGCCAGGGGATAGATATCGAACTTATCCATCGTCATGAGCGGGCGGATTTCAAGGCTGGCGCTCTGAGGGAAGGGCTCAAAAGCGCGAAGGGAAGGTTCATCGTTCTCTTCGATGCCGATTTTGTGCCTCCGTCCGACTTCCTCCTGAATACTATCCCCTATTTCTTGGCTCGACCCCGCCTAGGGTTCATTCAAACCCGGTGGGGGCATATCAACGGTTCTTATTCCTCTCTGACTCAGGCTCAAGCCATCGCCTTGGATGGCCACTTCGTGGTGGAGCAGACGGCCCGTCAGCGCTCCGGTCTCTTCATGAACTTCAACGGCACCGCCGGGGTATGGAGGCGGAGGTGCATCGAGGAGGCTGGTGGCTGGCAGGGAGACACCCTCTCCGAGGATATGGACCTAAGTTATAGGGCCCAACTTAAGGGCTGGGAGTGCTTATACCTCCCCCATGTCGTGGCTCCGGCGGAGATCCCGCCCCAGATCCACGCTTTCAAGCGACAGCAGTACCGGTGGGCCAAGGGCTCCATCCAATGTGCTCTCAAACTGGGGCCCACGCTTTTGACCGCCTCGGTGCCTCTCTTCAAGCGGCTGCAGGGGCTTATCCATCTCACCAATTACTTGGTCCACCCTCTGATGACCTTGCTTCTCCTCCTCTCTTTGCCCCTTCTTCTTTTAGGCCGTCCCTTTAACCTACATCTCACCTTCATCAGCCTGGTTAGCCTGGGCCCTCCGGCTCTCTACCTCATCGCGCAAAGGGCTCTATATCCCGGCTGGTGGCGGCGGTTCGCGCGCTTCCCCTTCCTCGTCCTCGTGGGGACGGGGATCGCCCTGAATAATACGAAGGCCATCTGGGAGGCGGTTATAGGGAAGGAGAGCGACTTTGGGCGCACGCCCAAATTCCGAGTGGAGGGAAGGGGAGACCGCTGGAAGGGGAAGCGGTATGCTTTGCCCTTGAACGGTGTGACCCTGGGGGAGGCGCTTCTCGCTTTATATGCCCTGGCGGCGGTGGTCGTTGCCGCGCAACGGGGCAGTTACTATGCTATCCCCTTCCTTCTCCTTTACGGGCTGGGCTTTGGATACGTGGCCTTTTTGACCGTCTTGCATTCACGACCTAGGGTGAAGGAGAGGAAGCGTAGAAAGAAGCCCGACTTCAAGACTCCCTCCGTTCCCGAAGCCCTCTCGGAGTAGGTATTTACGCCTATGCGTTAGGGTTTGCCTTTAGGAAGGAGGCGTAGAATGAAAGCCGATAGGCCTCGTGTCCCACCGGGGCAGGTGGTGACCAGCAAATTTCCGGTCCTCCATGTGGGGCCCATCCCCCCTTTCGACCCCCAGAGGTGGGATTTTCGGATCTTCGGCTTGGTGGAGGAAGAGGTGGTCTTCTCTTACCAGGAGTTCATGAGCCTGCCGAAAGTAGAGATAGTATCCGATTTCCATTGCGTCACCCGTTGGAGCAGGCTAGGAAACGTCTGGGAGGGGGTAAGTTTCCAGGAACTGATGAAGCATATAAGGCCCAAACCTGAAGCTAGGCAGGTCATGGTTCACTCGGATGGCGGCTATACCACTAATCTGCCTCTCCAAGCCCTCCTGGACGATGATGTGCTTTTCGCTTATGGCCACGATGGTCGAGACCTGACCCCGGAGCATGGCTGGCCCCTCCGACTGGTGGTGCCCAAGAGATACGCCTGGAAGAGCGCTAAGTGGGTGCGGGGGCTGGAGTTCATGGAAGACGACCGGCCCGGCTACTGGGAAGCGCGGGGTTACCACAACGATGGTGACCCCTGGAAAGAGGAGAGATACGCAAACCAACGTTTATAAGGCTGCAAAGAGAGGCCAAACCACCAGTTGGCCTCTTTTCTTATCTACTCCTTCGGCGCCTCTTCATCCTCGGGGTAGATCACCTCCCCGCCATATTCGGTCTTAAGCCACGACCTCGATCTTGTCTCCTTCTATCACCTCCCCTATGACCCAGTGCTCCTCGCCTCGCTGGGTGAGGAGTTCTTGTAAGAAGGGCATTTGGTCGGGAGGTACGGAGATCAGTAGACCCCCGGAGGTCTCCGGACAGAAGAGGAGATCTATCATCTCCTCCGAGAGTCCCTCTGGAAGCACAGCCCTATCGTTTTCCAAGATATAGTGGCGGTTGCGCACTAGCCCTCCGGGGATGAACCCCCGGGCTGCATAATCTAGGGCTCCGGGGAGGAGGGGAAGAGCGCTGACCGAAATCTTCAAGCCCACCTTGCTCCGCTCGGCCATCTCCCAAGCGTGGCCCAGGAGAGCAAAGCCGGTTATGTCGGTGCAGGCGTGAACTCCCACCTCCTGCATAGCCTGGGCGGCGGCTCGGTTCAGCCTGAGCATGCTCTTTACCGCTCCCTCTACATGCTCTGGATCTGCCTCTTGGGCCCTCAGAGCGGTGGTGATCAACCCCACCCCCAAGGGCTTGGTGAGGATGAGGGTATCCCCTACCTGGGCCCCGGCTTTAGTGATCACGCTATCGGGGTGGACTATCCCCGTGATGCAGAGGCCATACTTGGGCTCCTCGTCGGTCAAGGTATGCCCCCCAGCCACCACTCCGCCAGCCTCGGCCACCTTCTCCGCCCCTCCCCGCAGGATCTCGTTTATGACCTCCACAGGCAGGGTCGCGGGAAAGGCGGCCACATTGAGAGCCAGAAGCACCTCTCCGCCCATGGCGTAGACGTCGCTCATGGCGTTGGCCGCGGCGATGGCTCCGTAGTCGTAGGGGTCATCGACCACCGGAGGGAAGAAGTCCACTGTCTGGATGATCGCCTGTTCCCGGGAGATGCGGTAGACGGCAGCATCGTCACCCCCCTCCAAACCGACGATGAGATCGGGGTGGATATATTCACTTAAGGGTATAAGAAGTTTCTCTAGGTCGCCCGGACCCATCTTGGCCGCTCAACCGGCGCAAGAGGCGAGAGCGGTTAACCTTATCTCCTCGCGGGTCAACGCTTTTCTCCTTCTGATTCCCTGCTTCAGATGGTAGTCACGGCGGATATTATAGCCCATCGGGGAGGATAGGGCAAAAGTGGGACGGTGGTATTATGTAGGGGAGAGCCTCCCCTACAATTAGGCTGCCCCCCGATTTTCCTTACAGGATCCCTGTGGGAGAAATCCGGGGCCAGAGCGGTGTGTGCGGGGACAAGCCCTTCAGGAGAGCCTCCTCTCTATGTAGTAGCGTCGGGCTGAAGCCCGACGGGAGAACGTCGCCCTGAAGGGCAACGCTACATTCCTCTATCCTCCATCACTGGATGATGGTCACCACCAGGTCATCGGTGGCTATGTCACCCTCATCATCTGTGGCCTGCAGGCGGATGATCCACTGCCCCAGATCCTCTTCCCTGGCTATCCAGACCGGCTCCTGGTTCCCCTCTATCAGCATCTCTCCCCGCCGCTCCTCTCGCCCTTCTGGGGTCCCTACGATCTGCCAGTCGTATCTTACGATCCTCCCCCCATCGGGGTCATAGGAGAGGGAGCCATCGAGGAATATCGGCTGGCCTATATGTACGGTCACATCGGGCCCGGCGTTGGCCACAGGAGGGACTTTGGTGGCCAGGCTGCAACCCGCTAGCAGGAAGGTAATCACTAAGAGATACCAGTTTCTCATCACACCTTAGGATTATATGGATTATCCGCTTCCTGGCAAGGTAAAAAGTCGCTTTCGGACGAAGGTGGCGCTTCAGAGGTCTAGGCCCCTCCTTCCGCCAGACGCACCCTGATCCTCTTCATCCACCACCTCACCGAACTCAAGACCACTACCCAGTACCCGAGGTAACTCGACACCTCCAAAAGTGAGGGGTTGCCGTTGTAGCCCAGAAGGGCCTTCAGGATGGAGCCCAAGGCCGATTTCTCATCCAAGATGTGGTTAGTATCCCAGAGATGTTCCACTATGACCGGTATCAGCCCCGCCTCTTGAAACTCGTGCACCCCATGGGCCAGAAGCCCAGCGGCGAAGAGGAGGAGCAGCACGCTGGTGGCATCGAAAAAGCGCTTGACATCAAGGCGAACTGCCGTAGCGAAGATCAAGTAGCCAACCAGGAGGGCCATGCCTAACCCCAGGAATCCCCCCCAGAGGGTGTTAGCGGCAGCAGACACCAAGGTAGCGGCGGAGAGGAAGAGGGCTGTCTCCACACCCTCGCGGAAGACCGCGATAAAGGCCAAGCCAAAGAGAGCCCAATTCTGTCCCGCGGTGACCGCCACCTGGACATCTCGCTCCAGGGCGACCTTGATATACCGTCCCTGATACCGCATCCAGAAGATCATCCAGGTGAGGACACCGACGGCCAAAAACATCGTGGCCCCCTCAAAGATCTCCTCGGCTCGGCCTGTGAACTGGGCGCCGATCAGTTGAAGCCCCAGGGCTGCTCCTAGGCTGGCGATTATGGCCGCGATAACACCTCCCCATACGTATCGCTGCTGATCCAAACGCTCTATCTTCTTCAGGTAGCCGAAAACGATGCCCACGATGAGGGCTGCCTCCAGCCCTTCACGGAAGGTGATCAAACCTGCCGCTAACATCGACTCCTCCTAATCTATCGGTGCTTTTGCAACGCATTTGCACCAAACTGAGCCAAAAATTTTGGCCCTCATTTGGCCACCCACTTTTGTGACTATTATAGTCAAGTTTCTCTATTTTGTCAACCCCTCAGCGCACCTCTGGCAATACCCCCTGAGATCGATATGGGCACCTGTGACCTGGAAATGGTGGTCTTGGGCTATCTGGGCCTTGACGCGGTCGGTGAGGGGGCTCTCGAACTCGATGATCTCCCCACAACCCAGGCAGATGAGATGGTAATGTTCCGCTCCCCTCCCCTTGATCTCATAATGGTGATGCTCCTCATCGAAATGCAACTCTTCTATGAGACCCAGTTCCTTGAGAAGGCTCAAGGTACGGTAGACCGTGGAGAGGCTGAGACGTGGCTCTTTTTTCTTGGCTAGGAGGTAGAGTTCATCGGCATCCAGGTGTCCTCCGTGCTCCTGCATAACCTCGAAGAGGAGCAACCTCTGGGGGGTGACCCGCTTCCCCTGGGAACGAAGTAACCTTCTAGCCTCTTTTAACTCCGTTGACATCTTCCCCCGTCTTTTTGC
>JBHIDN010000107.1:0-5639 GCA_046760125.1 Anaerolineae bacterium | reverse complement strand
CCGTCGGAGCCCGGCCTACATTGGCTATGGTCACGGTGATGGTGACCGGCTCCCCGGACCTCGGCTCCTCAGGGAGGAGAGAGAGGCCCTCTACCACTAGATCTGGCAGCCTCTGGGCGTCAGGCGAAGGCGTAGGCGTCATCTGGGGCGTAGGCGTCGCCTGGGGCGCCTCGGGGAGAAGATAGGCTGGGCTTACCCCTTCGTTCCCCGCCAGATCTTTGATCCGGAACCGTATCCAGCCTCGACCGAACGGCCCTCTGGCGATGATGAACCCTTCGTCGCTGGCTAACGTAGGCTGCCACTCCCCCCAACTGTCACCATCTACCGACAGGGAGTACTCGGCGCTCTTTCTATCCAGCCCCGAGAGCTCATCCGAGACCTTAACCAGAGCCGCGGATTGGCCCCAACTCTTAAAGTCCGACCATCCGCCAGGAGGGGTCATATCCAAAACTATAGTGTCGGTGTAAACGGGAGAGCGGTTCCCCGCCCCATCGCGGAACCGAACCCCTACCGTCTTCACCCCCTCCCCAGGTGAGAGGGTCCACTCTTTGAGGAAAGCGAACTCCTCCCAAGGGGTGAACCGCTCCGCTCCATCCTGGGTGAAGCCCATCTCCTCCACGCCGCTCTCCTCATCTTCGGCCATGAGCGTAAGGGTCACCGTAGGCTGGGAGGTGAAACCCAGCCCCCGTTCTACGGTTAGCGTGCCCGTGGGAGGGGTATTGTCCACCTGCAAGGAGCGACTCACCTCCGTGCTCCTCCCGCCGGCACCCTGGGCCAGGGCCAGAAGCAGATGCTCCCCCTCAGAATACTCTCTTGTATCCCAAGACCACTCTAAGGGGTTCTTGCCTTCGGCCACCGGCTCTCCATCTATATATATCGCCAACCCGATGGTGCTGGGGCTGATGCTTGTCACCCGTACCTCAACCTCGCCCCTTACCGCCTCTCTCTCCACGGAGGTCTCTATGGTCAACCTGGGGTCGTGGGCTAGAAGTTCCTGCCAGGTGAGTTCCCGGATACGCGGCATCTGCTGATAGAGTCGCTCTCCAGGGCAGGAGGTTTGGAGCAGATCTCGATGACCCACGATATTGGGGATCTCCCGGTCGATGAAATAAGACTCTTTTCGGGGATCGATACCGTACCGGTCCGCCTCCCAGGCTATTAGATCGACCAGGGCCTGTTCCATCTGGGGGGTGATATCGGTGCTGGTGAAATTTCCCAGGAGGGCGATGCCGATGCTACCGTAGTTGTACCGGCGAGCGTGGGCCCCCACCACACCGTCGCCCCCTTTCCTCCCCTCGTATATGTTCCCTTGCCAATCTACGAGGAAGTTATACCCTATATCTCCCCAACCCAAAGTTACCGCATGGTAGTAGAAGACCGCCCGCACCGCGGCCGCAGGATCAGGGCTGAAGTTGCTGGTCACCGTATGGTGGATGACGAACTTTTGCGGTCTCTCATACTCCGGCTCTAAGTTGGTCAAAGACTCGTCCGCTCCCCATCCGGCCCGAGAGATGATCGGCGGTTGGGGCACTCCCGGGGCCGCCTCCTGGGGCAGCACCATAGCCCTCGCTTCCTCGATGGTGGGGCCTTCTTGCGAATTGATATAGACGAGACCTATCTCCTCCAAAGCAGGGGAGATCGAAGGGTCGGCGGTGGATAGGGAGACTCGATATTGCAGATACCTGCCCGGGGGAACCATGATGAGCGCCCCGCGACTTTCTCCCATATCTGAGGCCAGATCTTCATCCAACCTTATCTCCATCCAATCGGTCCAAGAGGAGTTATCCGCGCTGCTCCTCACCTCAAGTTTCAGATCCGTTTCTGGTGGCAGGCTGGCGATCCAGTGGGAACCCAAGGCGTTGAAAGGGAAAGGCATCTCCTTCACCACGGAGATGAAACTCCCTTGGCGCTCGCCTGATGCCAGGCGAACCTCCCCGCCATCAACCTCGCTTATCTCCGCTCCTATACTTTCTCCCTCCCGGAAGTCGGAAACCGAGGTCTGGACCCATTCTCCAACAATCGGCCCCTGGGATTGGGGGCGCAACGCCGTTTCTGACCTTGGAAGGGCGTACAACCCTAGAAGGATCAGAAAGAGAGAAACTAGGGCTAGAAGTATCCTTCTCATCGCCTTATCCCCCCATCAGGCTGTGAAAGGAACAACCGCTCGCTTACCCTCTCTCCGATAGAGATCGCCTCCTCTTCGATTTCCAGCATCAAATCCCGCCACCGACGCGCATCCCATATCTCCAGATGGGAATCGAGGCCCACAATCAGCGTTTTCCCCTCCAATCGGGCATACCTCCTTAGGCTTTCGGGAATGAACAGATGACCCTTCTCGCTCAGTTGACACTCCTGGGCCTCGGCGAAGAGAAAGCGGCCTAGAGCCCGGGCGTCAGCCCGGCTGAACGGGAGTCGATGGAGTTCTTCCACCAAACTTCGCCACTGAGAGGGAGGGTAGATCCAGAGACATCTTCCCAACCCCCGGGTGAGCACAAACCCTAGCGCCAACTGGGGGTGGAGTTCCTGGGGCACCTCAAGGTACTCGCCATCCCACCGGCCTTCATACGTACCTAGAAACATCGAAGCCTACTCCAAATCTCTTGTTGGCCCCGAGGCCAGCGTCTCTTTCAACTCCGCCTTGAGGAGATCGAGGGCGTGCTCCAGCCGCAAATAGATCTGATAGGCGCGGTTCTCCGCCTCCCGGACGATCCGTTCGGCCTCCCTCTCTCCCTCTTGGATGATGCTCTGAGAGCGGATCTCTGCCATCCGCATCAGTTGGTTCTCTTCCAGGATCAGTGCCGCCTCCTTCTCAGCCCGCTCACGGATCCTCTCAGCCTCCGCCCGAGCATCGGCGAGGACCTTGCCTTCTGATTCGATGATCCGTCGAGCGACCACCACCTCCCCCGGCAGCGAAGTGCGTAAAAGATCGATCAACTCCAAACACCTCTCCTTATCTATCAGACCTTGAGAGGTCATGGGGATGCCGAACCCCGCGGCGATCACCCCTTCCAGTTCGTCTATCAGTCTCCCCAAGACCACCTGTCGTCCCTCGACCCTCACCGCTCTCCTTTCCAGAGGCACACTTTTGGCCACTCTTTCCATCTCTACCCCCTCAGAGGTTCTGGAACCGCTTGCCCGCCCGGACTAACCCATCCAAGATCCGCTCGATCTCCTCCCCATCTCGGCCCGAGATCCGCTCCACCCGGCAACCGCTGGCTCGGAGACGGGCCTCCACTGCTTCATCAACGCCCTGGGAGCTGCCGATGATGGTCACATAGTGAGCGGAGAGGGCCTCTTGAGGATCGAAGCCGCAAGTGGGCAGAAACCGCTTCACGTAATTGAAGGCCGCCTGCCAATATCGCCCCGAGATCCCCCCTTCCCAACGAGGGAAGAGAAGATAGTGGTATATACCCCTCCTCTCCCCGGCGGAGAGTTTCTGGAGAGGTGGGGCGGGCTCATCTTGCAAAGGCCGCTGCCAGAACTCCTTGAGAGCCTGGACAGCCGGGGCTCTACCCCCGTCAGGCTTATACCAAGCCTCAGGAGAACCCTCCAGCGACGCCAGCAAGCCGAAGGAGATATTAAGCAGGTGTCTGGGAAGCCCTTCTTGAAGCCTGGCAGCCGAGGCTACGACCCCTTCCGCACTAACTTCCTCCTCCAGGGGCCCGCTGTCCGTCACCAGGAGGGGTAGAGCCCGCCCCACCTCCCCGTTGATGATCCGGTCGTATCGCTCAAACGGATAAAAGCCCTGCCCTTCCCATAAAGGAGGTGCCTGCACGCAGACCACTAAGGTCTCGAAGAGGAACCCTTTCTCAGAGCGGATCACTTTCAACATCTCTCTCAGAAAGGCTGAGTCTTTGTAGTGCCCCCCCAGCCGCAAGGGGGGAAGCGAGGGGCAAAGCCCCGCTTCTTGCATCCGTACGAGACAGGGGATGAGCATCTCCATGAACCGTTCGACTAATCCCGGCTGGCTCCAATCATCCCAACTCCACTGGTCCATCATATTGGGCTCATAGTAGGCGTAGAGATAGCGAACACCGACTTGAGCGTACGTCTCCATAACACTCCTGAGCGCATCCTGATTGAAGGGCTTGATCTTGGGGGGATGGAGGCCGATAACCGGCTCAATATCGTTGAGTTGAAGCTCCTGGATGAAGAACCGAGGGACAGGGTGGGCACAATCCGAGGCCAAGATAAGCCAACTGACCCCCATCGCTTTCAGTTCCGGGATCCAGAAGTCCAGATCGTCTTCCCCATAGTGACGGGTGTCTCTATAGTAGCGAAAGCCGATGCCGGTATCGTTTTTAGGTCTTGGATACTCCTCTAGCCTCATCGTTACCCTACTTAGAGATCGCTACCTTCAATACGTTGCCTCCCTGGTCGGCGGTGACTCTGAATATCTGCTTCAATGTCCCGTCTCCAGGGAGGGGAGCGTGACGCTCGGAGGTGAAGACCAGATTGGGTGGCACCCTCTTCACCCCTAAGGGCGCCTGGCGCAGAAAGCAACCTCCACCGCAGTTACAATCCTTTGCGCAGAGGCTCTGGGAGGCCACCTTCAACTTCAACTCGGCCATAAAGGGGGCCTTTTCGGCGAGGTATTTGCGTACCTTGGCCACCACCTCTTCATCCACCTCCACGCTATCCTGGGCCCTCATCCCACAGACCACGGAAGGGCAAGAGATCTCCGCCTTTGAGGGCCGCTTCGAACGGGAAGCGACAATGGGGGCTTTTAGGCTCGGATCCCCATAGAGCACGAAACTTAAAATAGTCTTTTGATCCTCGCCATCGAGAAAGCCCTGCCGTTCAGCCATCTCCTCCACCAGACCTAACTTGGCCCGCAGGAGAGCCTCTCCTATGGTGAAGCCCCGCTTCAGCCCCAGCCAAAGGTTTCGCCCCAAAAGATCGGCCCCGGAGAGAGGCGGCATAAGGGACCCGTAAGCCATCCCTGTGGAGCCTATTACTGCCTTGGCTCCTTTGGCCAGGAAAGCGAGGGGGATAGAAGAATCGGTGCTCCCCTCTCGCAGGAAGGCCCCGTAACAAGCCTCGCTGTAGACCATTGCTCCGGAGACCTCCGTCCAAGCCAGGTTCAAGGGGGTCAAGGCGATAGGAAAATCGAGTTCCCCATTTGAAGATGAATGACCATACCAGTAGGGAGCCTCTTTCACCCCGTGGAGGTTGAAATAGGCAAGGGGAGGAACCTGGGTATGCCGCTCCAAGAACTCCTGATCGGTGAAAGGAGGGGATATCTCCAACCCTTTGGAGTTGCCGATGGCCTCAAAGACCGCCTGAGAGGCCTCCTGCCATATCTCTGCCGAGAGGCCAAGGCTAGAGGGGCTCCGACGCAGCCCTCTCATTACCCCGGCCACCACACCGGTTAGCCTCCCTTTTGAGGCCTCCCCATGGCCCTCGATGGCCACATCCAAGAGCGAAAGCAATATATCTTCCTTCTTCCCATCGGGTATCCTCCCCACCGCCCTCTGAGGGAGGAGGAAGTTGTCGTCCCGCGAGGCGTAGGGGTTATCGGTCCATACCTCCAACTCTCCATCGTCAGCCGGGTTAGGTAAGCGGCAGAAGGGGATGACATCATCGCCCCCCACAAGGAGCAGGAACTTCGCTTCCCTTCCTTCGGCTTGCAACTTCCC
>JBHIDN010000106.1:0-5643 GCA_046760125.1 Anaerolineae bacterium | reverse complement strand
TGATGGAGCAATTTCGGCAGACATGCGACTGGCCGGTGCGGCACTGGTAACAGACACCGCAGACCACATGGGTCTCGGCGGAGACCGAATCTCCCACCTTGAGGGTGTCCACCTCCTCTCCCAAGGCTACTACCTCGCCCGCGAATTCGTGCCCCATGATGAGGGGAGGCTTAACCCTGCTCTCCGCCCAGGGGTCCCAATTGTAGACATGGAGGTCGGAGCCACATATGGAGGTGGCCCTGACCCTAATCAGCACATCTTTGGGCCCTATCTGAGGGATCTCTACGGTGGTCAATGCCGCCCCGGGCCCGGGCTCGGTCTTGACCACCGCCCTCATCTTCTCTGGCATCTTCGCCCCTTTGTTTACGATTTCACAACCGTCATAGTAGCACGGTGTACCTCTTCCGTCAACCCTTGATATGGGGGGAGGAAAGTAATAGAATAGAGAGTGATAGGTATGGATGACAAAGCGGGGCTATGGGGGTGATGGGGGATGAGAAGGAAAGTGACTATCGTTTTGGTCTTGGGGCTCGTTCTTCTCCTCGTTTTGAGCGTATACTTGATTATGGGAAGGGGCAAGCTGGAGGAGGAGGTAGCGGTTTTTCCCTCCCCTTCACCCTCGCCCACGGCCACCCCACCGGAGCCAACACCCACCCTAAAGCGGGACCCCTTCGCTCCCTATCGAGAGTATATGGTGCGCACCCATATCCAGAGGCGGGGCATCGGCGATAGAAGGGTCATTAGGGCCATGCTCACCGTCCCCCGCCACGAGTTCGTACCTTCAGAGTATCAAGAGTACGCCTACGCCGATCAGCCCCTGCCCATCGGCTATGGCCAGACCATTTCTCAACCCTACATCGTGGCCCTCATGACTACGCTTCTGGATTTAGAAGAGGGCGATAGGGTGCTGGAGGTAGGTACCGGGTCGGGGTACCAGGCAGCTGTTCTGGCGGAGATCACAGATGAAGTCTACACCGTGGAGATCATCCCCGAGTTGGCAGAGTCGGCGGCGAAAAGGCTCAAACGGTTGGGATACACCCAGGTGCAGGCAGCGAATCTAGACGGCTATTATGGTTGGGAAGAGTACGCTCCTTACGATGCTATCATCGTCACCTGCGCCCCGGATCACATGCCTTCGCCCCTCCTCGAACAACTGAAGGATGGCGGCCGTCTGGTCATCCCCGTAGGCCCTCCTGGTGCCTACCAGACCCTCTGGCTGGTCAAAAGAGAGGGTGACGAGTTCCGGTATGAGAACTGGGGCGGCGTCGCCTTCGTGCCCCTCACCGGCGAACACTAACTATTTGCCTCCTTTGTGCCCCCAATCAAAGGGTAGAAAACCGCTAGCCCCACCAGGTAGGCCCCCCCCGCGCCAGCCAGAACCCAGGAAAAGCCGAAGGTGAGCGCTCCCATGGAGGCCAAAATAGAGGAAAGCACCGAGGCGCAGCCGTTGATCCCCCAGGCCCAGGGGATGAAGCCGGGCGCTAAGCGGCTAGTTACCGCTATCCCCTTGGGGAAGGGGAGGCCCATGAGAAAGCCTAAGGGGGCCAAGATGAGGATAGAAGATAGAAGGCGGAGCCCTAGCCCTAGCCCCAAGAGCGATCTGAAGAGAAAGGGTAGAAGAAAGGGGTAGAGAAAGATCGTGGCCCCCAGAAGGAGGACGCCTCGGCCCAGAGGGAGCCTGGGGGAGGAGAGGCTGCCCAGGCCGGAGAAGGTGAGGAGGGCGAACAGAACAGCGCCCAAGGCGTAGACCGGGTGGCCGAGAAAGAGGATGAACCTCTGGATGAGGGGGATCTCCACGAAGAGATACCCGATGCCCAAGAGGAAAAAGTAAAGAAATACCCGGCCCTTTACCCCTCTATCCCCTATCCCCTTCAGGAAGGAGAGGGGGAGGATGATCAAGACCAACGACGCTAGGAGGGCCAGGATGAGGAGCACCCAGAGGACTAGGTATCCGCTCCCTCCAAAAGGCTGCCATATCTTCCCCAGGCTCTTCAAGATGGCAGGGATCTGTTTCCAGGTGAAAAAGTGGAAGAAGAAAGGCCAGTCATCGGAGGGGGGGGAGACATCGAAGGGGTATGCGCGATAGAACTCCGCTTTATCCTGGGCCCTCAAAAGATCCTGACAGGCGAGGTAATATTCCGGCTTCTCCAAGAGATATATCTTGTTCGCCTCCTCGATGGGCATGCCCGGGTAGTAGACTAGGTCGAGTTGCCTTTCCGAGGCGAACTCTCTTATCTTCTCGATCTCCTGAGGGGTAAATTGGCTCCGCTTCACGAGAAGAAGCATGGTGGAGAAGGAGCGCAAGGCGGCGATATGCCGACCGGGCTCCACTCTTGCCCTCTCCAAGGCTGCAGTTGCCAGGGCTAGGGCCCGCAGCCCTTCCGAGGGGGGCATCTGGAGCCATCGGTGGACCATCAGTATCCCCTGGGGTGAGAGGTGCTCCCAATATTCCGTGAACGCTTGCTTGGTGTAGGTGTAATTCTCCTGGAGGCTATAGGCTCCTGAGGTCACGGGTCGAAAACTATCAGACAATGATAGTTGAATAAGGTCAAACTTGGCCTCAGTGCGTTGGAGATAACTTCTTCCGATCTCGTTTACCACCGTCACCCGCTGATCTTGGAATATCCCCCCTGCAACCCCCCCATACAGGTCTCTTACCACGTAGGTTACCAGGGGGTTCGCTTCCACGGCCACCACCTTTTGGGCGCCCTTTCGTAAAGCGACTAAGAGATCCAAACCTCCTCCGGGCTCCAGTATGAGAACCCGGGGCTCGGTGAGCAGTTGGTAGGGGAGGGAGACAGGCAGATAATCTAGGAAGGAAAGATCGGTGTTGGGGGCAGCGGAGGTGAGAGGCCGCAGATTGTCCCCATCGGTGGTGATACCCAACTGGGTGGGGAGCGGGCCAAAGTAGGAGGGGCTGAGTCCTGGCGCGGCATGAACCCCAGGGCTCTCGACCACATCCACCCGCGAGAAAGCGTTCCAACGGCGGAGCAGGAGTTCCGCCCCCTTGTACCGCAAAGCGTTGCTGAGAGGCTTGTAGGGAGACATCTTAATGGTGAAATAGTCTGGCGGTCGGAGGAGAATAAGGAGTTCCACCCCTAACAGTAAGAGAGAGAAGGCGACCCTTTTTTGAGAGCGTCCCTGGGTCAGGGCGGCTAGAGCGCCCCCCAAGGAGGCCAGAACCACCGTTCCCTCCCCGCCCCAGAGAGAGAGCGAAACCAAGGCCACGATGCACCCCAGGCCCGAACCCGCCAGGTTAAAGAAGTATATACGGCTCTCCTGACCCACCAGGAGAGCCAAAGGAGCCCCGATAGTTAGCCCCGCCAGGAAGAAAGGAAGGGCCAAGGAGAGGTAATATATAGCCAGGTATAAGATCTGTCGGCGGTCCCAGGTGATCTGATAGGAATCGAAAGGTATGTAGTTGCTGATAAGGTAGCAAGTCGGGAGGCTGAGAGAGAAGAGAAGGGAGTATATAAAGAGGGAGGAAGGGAGATTCCGGCGTAGGAGTTTGGGGAAGACGGCCAGGGCGGTCCCTGAGGCTCCGAAGCCCAGGAGGGCTAGGCTCACAGCCATGAAGGCGAAATGATACCCTTGGGCCACGGAGAAGATGCGGGTGAGGGCGATCTCGAAGGTGAGGGTGGCCGCGGAGACAAAGAATATAGCCCAGTAGATGGGGGACATATAATCTTCTCCCAGGATCGATCTAGTTAGCCAATGACGAATATAACAGACCCCAAGGGTCGGGTCAAGAATTGTTGACAGTCTGAAATGGGGCTTGCTATAATGGCCGCAGCGATGAGGAGGGAGGGGAGATGATAAAGTTCGCTACCGATGAATGGATCAAAGCCTTGATGGAGGTGATCAACAAGAGCGAGGCCTACGCCCAGGCGGCCCGCAGCTGGGAGGGAGACTTCTACTTCATCGTTGACGCAGGAGACGGGATCGAGGAGCCGGTCTATCTCTACATGGATCTCTGGCACGGCAAATGTCGAGAGGCGTTTGCCACCACCGACCCCAGCGTCAAGGCCCCCGTTTTCAGGATGAGCGGCCCCTTGAGCAAGTGGCGTAAGGTGATCGAGAAGAAACTAGACCCTATCCAAGGGCTCCTGACCCGTCAGTTCAAACTGAAGGGCGATATGGTGATGATCATGAAGAACGTGAAAGCGGCCCAAGAACTGGTGAACTGTACCACCCTTGTCCCCACCCAGTTTCCGGAGTGATAAGGAGGTAGGAAGATGGCTAGGTTTATGGTGATTCATATGACACCCGAAAAGGTGACCCAAGACGAGATCGTTGAAGGTGGTCGAAAGGTAGTTGCCTCCCAAGTCAGGGGAGCGAGATGGCTGAACTCCTGGGTGGCAGGAGAGGCAGAGAAACTGTTTTGCGAGTGGGAGGCTCCCGATGCCGATGCGGTGCGAGCCTCGCTTGAACCTACGAAGGAGATATTCCCCATTGAGGCGATCCACGAGGTGCAATGGGTCAACCCTGAGTGGTACAAGTAGTCTAACGAGAGTCTGACCTTGATGCCGTGGCAGCGGCACGCCTTACCGTCTTCCTCGTTGGGAGGAGAGGAGCATCATGTGGTATTTCACCAGTCCTGAGATCATCTTCGGTGAGGGGGCCCTCGCCTATCTGGAGGAGATGGAGGGGCGGCGGGCCTTCATTGTCAGCGATGAGAACCTGGTGGCCCTAGGCTTTGTCAAGACTATACAGGACCATCTGGCCAAGGCGGGCATGGAGAGCGGTGTTTTCTCCCAGGTGGAGCCTGATCCTTCCTTGGAGACGGTAGCTCGCGGAGCCCAGGCTATGGCTGATTACGAGCCTGACTGGATAGTTGGCCTGGGGGGCGGCTCCTGCATGGATGCGGCCAAAGCGATGTGGGTCCTCTACGAGCGCCCCGATATCAAGCCCGAGGCGATCAACCCGGTCGAGAGCCTAGGCTTGCGGCGAAAAGCACGTCTTATCACCATCCCCACCACTGCTGGAACGGGGGCTGAAGTCACTTGGATAATAGTCCTCACCGACACTCAGGAGGAGCGGAAGCTGGGCTTGGGCTCTCGGGAGAACCTGGCCGATATAGCAATCGTGGACCCCTCTCTATCAAGGGGTATGCCCCCCCGCCTCACCGCTGACACGGGCATGGATGCCCTCACCCATGCCCTAGAGGGTTATACCTCCACCTGGGCCAATGATTTCAGCGATGGGTTATGCCTCAAGGCGACGGAGTTGATCTTTCGACACCTCCCCCGGGCCTATGAGGACGGGAGTGACGAGGAGGCGCGGGAGAAGATGGCCAACGCCGCCACCTTGGCCGGGCTAGGGTTCGGCAATTCCATGGCTGCCTTGGCCCACAGCATGGGACACGCCTTGGGCGGGGTCTTCCACACCCCTCATGGGAAAGCGGTAGGGCTTTTCTTGCCCTATACCATCGAGTACGCTGCTCGCGAGAATCCCGCTCGCTACGCCCAGATAGCGCGCTACCTCAGCCTCCCAGCTCGGACGGAGGCCGAGGGGGCCAAAAGCTTGGACCGCGCCATCAGGGATCTCCTAGTGCGCCTAGAGCAACCTGTGAGCCTAAGGGAGGCGGGGATCGAGCAAGAGGCTCTGGAGCAGCGAATCGATAAGCTCATCGAGAACGCGGAG
>JBHIDN010000105.1:0-5671 GCA_046760125.1 Anaerolineae bacterium | reverse complement strand
GATGGGACGGGGCAGATAGCGGAGGAACTGGCCTCCCGCCACCCGGGTAGGCTCTGGGTTATCCATCGACAGGGGAAACTGGGGCTGGGTTCTGCCTGCCTCCGCGGCTTTGAAGAAGCCTTAGCGCGGGGCGCTGACTATGTCGTGGAGATGGACGCCGACTTCTCCCACACCCCTTCCTATCTTCCCCTCTTTTTGGAGAAGATGAAGAGTTGCGATCTGGTGATCGGCTCCCGATATGTGGAAGGGGGAAAGGTAGACGAGCGGTGGAGTATCTGGCGGCGGCTCCTCAGTCGAGGAGGAAACCTCTATGCCCGCTTGGTGACCGGCTTGTCGGTGCAAGATACCACCTCCGGCTTCAGATGTTACCGGCGAGAGGTGCTTGAAGACCTGCCCCCCATCGGCTCTGAGGGCTACGCCTTCCAGATCGAGATGGCCTACGTCTGCCAAAAAAGGGGGTACCGCCTCTGCGAGCATCCCATCTACTTCGAAGATCGAGCCCTCGGTCGCTCTAAGATGAGCCTGGCCATCATCCTGGAGGCGTTTTGGCGGGTCTGGCAGATGAGATGGCGACACAGATAGCAGGAGTCCGCTTCCCTTGAGAAGAGGATGGATCTACGAGTTGCTGATAGGCTTGGGGCTCCTCATCTTGCCCCTTCTTTTCTTCTGGCCGGTCATCTTCGGCGGCAAGACGCTTATCCCCTTCGACAACCTATATGCCTTTGAGCCTTGGAAATCCTACGCCACCCAACTGGGCGTCGGTATCCCTCACAATTTGCTCCTATCTGACCTCCTCTTAGAGAACTACGCCTGGAAAGAGTTCGTCCTGGAGGCCCTCCGTTCGAGGCAGGTTCCCTTTTGGAACCCCTACCTTTTTGCCGGGGCCCCCTTCTTGGCCGCAGGCCAACATTCGGCGCTCTACCCCCTAAGCATCATCTACTACATCTTCCCCTTGTCCCAGGCTTATGGATACTTCACCGTTCTTCACCTCTTCCTGGCTGGGCTCTTCATCTATATCTATGGACGAGTCTTGGGCCTGAATCGATGGGGAGCCCTCTTAGCGGGAGTAACCTACACCTTCAGCCTCTTCATGGTGGTGAGGGTAGTCTGGCCCCAAACCATCGCTGCCGTCACCTGGTTGCCGCTGATCCTAGCCTTGGTGGAACTGGCCTTCCGGGCTCAAGAGGGCGAGCCGCCCAAATCCCCGCTCCCCTACCTGTTAGGGGGGGCGTTAGTCCTGGGAGTGAACTTCCTGGCCGGCCACGCCGAGTTCTCCTATCTGGTGCTCCTGGCCACCGGCTTTTACACCCTCTGCCGCCTGGTCAGCCTCTGGCGGAGAGTCCGAGACCTGAGGCGCACCCTCTACCTGGGCTTGGGAGTTTTGGCCATGGCCATCCTGGGCTTGGGTTTGGGAGGGATACAACTCCTCCCTCTCTACGAACTGGTCACTCGCAGTTTTCGCCAAGACTCGGCTGGCTATCAAGAGATCATCGGCTGGGCCTACCCCAAACGTCAGATCATAACCTTCTTGGTCCCCAACTTTTTCGGCAACCCCGCCCATCACGGTTACTTCGATCTCCTAAGCCGAAAGATCGTTCCCGTCACCCAGAACTTCGCGGGGGAGCCCATCGACACCATCTTCTGGGGGATCAAGAACTATGTGGAGGCCGGAAGTTACGTGGGGATAGTCCCTCTCCTCCTGGCGGTGGTGGCTCTCTTCGGACGACGGACTCGTTTTTTCTGGATTTTCGCTTCCCTCGCTCTCCTCTCCCTCCTTTTCGCCTTCGGCACCCCTCTCTACGCTCTCCTCTTCTACATCTTGCCTGGTTATAGGCAACTCCACACCCCCTTCCGCTGGGTCTTCCCCTACACCCTTAGCATAGCCCTCTTAGCCGGCCTGGGAGCCGACCACCTGGCTAAGAGGGGCAAAAGCCCTCGCCTCATCGGCTGGCTGGCCCTATCACTGGGATGCCTAGGGCTGCTTTTGACGACCCTCATATTTCTCCGGCCAGACCCTTTCATCCCCCTGGCAGACCATCTCCTTACGGCTTCCCAGAAGGCTCAGGAGGCTTTCGCCAACGGCAGTGTCCTCCTTTCCTACGAGTGGCCAAATCTGGTGCATCTGGCTCTCTTCTCGGCGGGGGGTGGGTTAACGATCGTCCTCGCCTACCTCACGCTCGGTCGAAGGATCTGGCAACCTCTAGCCCTCTTCGTCCTACTTTGCGACCTCTTCATCATAGGTAGAGGGTTCAACCCGGCTGTCGATCCTGAACTCATCGACTTCACCCCTCCGTCAATCGCCTTCCTACAAAGCGACCCCGACCTTTTCCGCTTCACCACTTTCAACGCGCCGGGGGAGAAGACTTTCCACGCCAACGCGGGGATGTTCTATGGCCTCTCCGACATCCGGGGGTACGACTCTATCATCCCCCAGCAATATGCCCAGTTCATGGGCCTCATCGAGGAGCAAGGGGAACTCCTCTACAACCGGATCGCCCCCCTCTATAAATACAGATCTCTCGACTCCCCTCTTTTGGACCTCCTGAACGTCAAATATGTGGTCACCACCCAACATATACCCAACCCTGGCTATACCTTGGTTTACGATGATGAGGTGCGCATCTACCGAAACAATGACTATCTGCCCCGGGCTTTCTTGATCCCCGATGGAGTGGGAGCGGTAGAGGTCATATCAGATCGGGATGGTCTCCTCCAAAAGCTGAGGGAGTTCAACCCCCGAGAGGTATTACTACTAGAGGAGGAGCCGAAGGAGGCTTACCCCTTCTCCGCTCGTTCCGTTCTGTTCCTTGAGTTTCAATTGGCCATAAGCAAATACAGCCCCAATGAGGTGGTAGTTGAGGCACACAACCCAGAGCCGGCCTGGTTGGTCCTAGCCGACTCATACTTCCCTGGCTGGAAGGCCTATCTATCCACCGATGGCTCGCCAGAGGAGGAACTTCATATTTACAAGGCCGACTACAACTTCAGGGCTGTACATCTGCCCCCTGGCTCCCATCTTATACGCTTCAAGTATAGCCCCCTCTCCTTCAAGTTAGGGCTCTACGTCACTTTCCTGGCTGGGGTGATAACCCTCGTCGGTTTCGGCTACTCCCTTTGGGGACACATGTACCGGGAAGAGCCCAAAACCACCATCCAGCGGGTGCTGAAGAACGCCTTGACCCCCATGGGCACCTCCTTTCTCAACAAGGGGATCGATACCGCCTTCGCCATGGTCATGCTCCGCATCCTGGGCCCAGAGGGGCAAGGGAAATACGGCTTCGCCATCTTCATAGTGGGCTACTTCGAGATCGTCACCAACTTCGGCCTGGATACCCTCCTCACCAGGGAGGTAGCCAAGGACCCCTCTCAAGGGAACCGGTACTTGAGCAATACGGCGATCTTGCGCCTGCTCATCCTCTTGGGGGTGCTACCCCTCCTCTTCATCTTTCTGGCCGTCTGGCGAGGCCTCTTCGCCCTCTCCTGGGATACGATAGTGGCTATCCTTCTCCTGACCCTCAGCCTAATCCCCAGCAGCATCTCTGCCGCTTTAAGTTCCCTCTTCAGAGCCCACGAGAAGATGGAGTACCCTGCGGCCATCACCATGGTGAGCACTATCCTTAAAGTGACTTTGGGGCTCCTGGCTCTACTTTTGGGGTTCGGCTTCGTGGGGCTGGCGGGGGTCTCGGTGATGGTCAACCTGGTTACCATGCTCATCCTCCTCTACCTGGTAGTTAAGATCTTCTTCCGGCCCCAGTTGGAGTTCAACCCGCCCTTCAGCAAGGAGATGCTGGGGCTCTCTTACCCCCTGATGATCAACCACCTTCTGGCCACCCTCTTCTTCCGGGTCGATGTAACCCTCCTCCAGCCGATGAAGGGGGATACCGTCGTGGGCTGGTATACCGCCGCCTATAAGTTCATCGATGGGGTCAACATCATCCCCTCCACCTTCACCATCGCCATCTTCCCCATCATTTCCCGCTTCGCCCAGGGCGCTCGAGAGTCGCTCATCAAGGCTTATACCCTGGCCATCAAGGCCCTGCTCATAGTGAGCCTTCCTCTGGCTCTGCTGGTCACCTTCTATGCCCGGGGACTGATCCTCATCTTCGGAGGCTCTGAATACCTGCCCCATTCCGCCATAGCCTTGAGCCTCCTCATCTGGTATGCGCCCGTGGGGTTCATCAACAGCGTGACCCAGTATCTCCTCATCGCCATCAACCAGCAACGGTTCTTGACCCGAGCCTTCCTCATCGGCCTAGCCTTCAACATAGTAGCCAACCTCATCTTCATCCCCTCCTACGGTTATCAGGCCGCCGCGGTGATCACCATCCTCTCCGAGATAGCGCTCTTTCTCCCCTTCTACTACGGCGTCCGCAAGCACCTCACGAGCATCCCCTGGCTTGGCCTGGCCTGGCGGCCGACTTTGAGCACCCTCTTTATGGGGGCCTTCCTCTTATGGTTTAGGGGGCTGAACTTCCTCCTCCTCGCCCCCTCCTCCCTGCTCTTATACCTGGCTACCCTGGTGGCTCTGGGCACCTTCGAACGGGAGGAGATAGCCATCATAAGAGAACTCCTCCCCCTAGGGAGGCAACCTCCTGAGGAGGGGGCCGCGCCCCGGTAACTCCCTTATGTGACAAGCCAGTTTCCCTGTGATAGAATTTTGGTGTCAGCACCCGAAGGAGAGGAGGTAGCCTTGCCTGAAGAGGTGTGCGTCGAAGAGATAGCCAAATATGAGGGGCAAGAGGTGACCCTCAAGGGTTGGCTCTACCGTAAGACCGACAAGGGCCGCCTCCAGTTTCTCCAAGTGCGAGACGGCACGGGGGTCATTCAATGTGTGGTCTTGGAGAAAGATGTGCCTGGTCAGGTCTTCGAGGCCGCCAAGAGCCTGACCCAGGAGTCGTCGCTCATAGTCACGGGCACCGTCCGGGCCGATGCGCGAGCGCCCGGGGGATATGAACTGACGGTCAAAGATATCAAAGTGGTGCAGTTGGCCCAGGAGTACCCCATCACCCCCAAGGAGCACGGGGTGACTTTCCTCATGGACCACCGCCATCTCTGGCTTCGCTCCTCCCGCCAACACGCCATCCTCCGGGTACGAGCGGAGGTGATCCGCGCCGTGCGCGACTACTTCGATGAAAACGGCTTCCTCCTGGTCGATACCCCCATCCTCACCCCCGCGGCTTGTGAGGGCACAAGCACCCTCTTCGAGACCGACTATTTCGGGGATACCGCTTACCTGGCCCAGAGCGGCCAACTCTATAACGAGGCCGGCATCATGGCCTTCGGCAAGGTCTACTGCTTCGGCCCCACCTTCCGAGCGGAGAAGTCGAAGACCAGACGCCATCTCTTGGAGTTCTGGATGGTGGAGCCAGAGATGGCCTACGCCGACCTAGATGAATGTATGCGGGTGGCCGAGGAGTTCGTCTCCTACATCGTGGAAAGAGCGCTCACGCGCCGGAAACGGGAACTGGAAACCCTAAAAAGGGATACGACTTCCTTGGAGAAGGTGAAGCCTCCCTTCCCCCGCATCAGTTACGATGAGGCGGTGGAGATCCTACACGAGGAAGGACTGGAGTTCGAATGGGGGGACGATTTCGGCTCGCCCCACGAGACGGCCCTAGCCAAGCGTTTCGAGAAGCCCCTTTTCGTCCACCGCTTCCCCGCTAAATGCAAG
>JBHIDN010000104.1:0-5708 GCA_046760125.1 Anaerolineae bacterium | reverse complement strand
ACCGCCCACGGGCCCTTGGTACATGCGCAACTTCGGCCAGCCCAAGAGAATTCAGGCAAGTTAGTAACCATAGTCAAGCAGCAAGCCCGTCAACTGGCACTGGCTCAAGGACACGAACTTATCATCGTTGATGGGCCACCAGGGATAGGCTGTCCGGTGATAGCGGCCACCGCCGGGGCAGACTTGGCCCTCTTGATCACTGAGCCCACCGTGGCCTGTGTCCACGACCTGGAGCGCATCTTGTCCACCATAGCCCATTTCGGCGTACCAGCGTTGGTTTGCATCAACAAGTACGACCTTAACCCCGAGGTGAGCCAGGCCATAGCCGAGGATTGTGCCGCGCGGGGCCTGCCTCTGGTAGGGTCCATCCCCTTCGATAAGGCGGTCACTGAGGCCATGGTGCAGGGGAGATCGGTGGTGTCCTATTCCCGGGACCCGGCCTCTCAGGCGATCGAACGCCTCTGGAAGGAGACCAAGCGGTTCTTGGAAGGCTGAGAAGGAGGGGCACAGATCATAGTTTAGCCCCACTCACAGATCTAAGGAAAAACGAAGCCACCTGTCTTTAAGATGACAGGTGGCTCTTCGCTTGCCGGAGCAGACGGCTAGCCATTTGGACCATCATAGAGGTCCCGCCATTCCTTCTCTTGCCTGGCCGCCGCTGCTTCCCCCCACATACGAACCACTGCCTTGTTGGCACAGATAGCACGGACAAAGGAATCGTACCTCTCTTTCTCCCCCCCTGGGGTGGTCACATAGACGAGGGTGGCCACAGTGATGAGGTAGTTGGTCATACGGCGGCCAAAAGTGTCGTCCAGCCAAGGTCTTATCTTTGTGGCTATGGCCACTTCGGTGTCCATCACACTTCTCTCTTCCCCTGATAGCAGCAAGGAGAAACGCTAGGCTCAGGAAAAAAGGGGCTCCGCTTTATGGGCGCTGCAATCGTGAAAGCTCGCGCCCGTCGGCACCCCGCAGGCTGATGGTGAGGGGCATCTGACCAAGGGCATGGGTAGCACATGACAAGCAGGGATCGTAGCAACGGATGGCCACCTCTATCATATTCAAGGCTTCCTCTTCCAGCCTATCGCCTTTGATGTACTCTTTGGCCACCTCGTTGATACTCATGTTTATAGCCAGATTATTGTGCACTGTGCCCACGATGAGGTTAGCCTTTTTGATCCTGCCCACCTCGTCCGCCCAGTAGTGATGGATCAGAGTGCCTCGAGGCGCCTCGATCACACCGATGCCTTCTCCGGCCGTTCTGTCCAACCTCACCCGCACCTCATAACTGACGATATCATCATCGTCCAGCAACTGCTTGGCCCGCTCGACAGCATAGACCATCTCGATGAGCCGCGCATAGTGATAGTATAGAGTCTCCTGCACCGGCTTCCCGTGACCCAAACTCTTGAAGAGTTCCAGTTCCTTACTGGCCAGCGGTGTACTGATATCATCAGCCACATTGAGCCTGGCCAAAGGGGCTACACGGTATATCCCTTGTGGATAGCCCTCTTTCTTGTAGAAGGGGAACTTCATGTATGACCAGTCTTCCACTCGCTCGCCGATGTAGTTCAAATAATCTTTTGGATCAAACTCCTCCAAGGTGCTTCCGTCGAGGTCCTTTAGCCGTAATCGTCCATCGTAGAGCTCAAGGTTGCCATCTCTCACCAGTCCCAGATGCTTGGTCTGAATGGTTGCGAACCCTGATGGGAACGCGCTATGTTGCCGATAGATATTCTTGCCCATCTCCAAAGCAAACAAAGCCAACTCTAGGGCCTCATCGATCTCTTTTTGCATGACGAACCTATCTTCGTGGGATAGCGGCTTGCTCATCCCCCCAGGCATGGCCGCCACGGGATGAGTGGAACGCCCGCCGACTCGTTCAACGATCCCCTGCCCGATCTTGCGCAGGCGAGTGGCCCTTCGGATCAATTCCGGGTCGTTTTCCATGAGGCCCACGATATTTCTCTTGGCTGGATTAGAGGCCGGCCCCAGCAGAAAGTCAGGAGCGGCCAGGAATAGGAAGTGGAAAGCGTGCGACTGGATAAACTGGCCCATATGCATTAACTCCCGTAACTTCTTGGCCGCCGAGGGGATCTTGGCCCGGAGGAGGTCGTCACAGGCTTTTGCCGAAGCCAAGTGGTGGCTCACCGGGCAGATGCCACAAATACGGGTGGTGATAACCGGCATCTCCCAGAACATCCGTCCCTCACATAACTTCTCGAACCCCCGAAACTCCACCACGTGAAAACGGGATTCGGCCACTTCCCCCGCTTCATCCAGATGAATGGTGACCTTACCCCGCCCCATCAACCTCGATGTGGGGGCGATGGTGACCGTCTCAGCCATTCCCCCCTGCCTCTTCGTGTATCAGATGGGGGTAGATCGACACAGGCAGCGAATAGCGATATCCTACCCCCACCACATCTTCCCTGAACATCAAGTCTCCAGCCGGCAGGATGGAAGCCAGAGCATTGATCATCTTGGCCCCCTGCTCCATCGCTCCTGGCGTTGGCCCCATGCAACCACGACAGGGCATGTTTCCCTTAAGACATCTGGCCCCACAGCCCTCTCTCGTCGCTGGTCCCATGCATAAGACCCCTTGTTCCAGGAAGCACTTGTGAAGGTCGATAGAGACCAGTTCGAAAGGGGCATGGACAGCCTCTGTTATGAACTCTCGCTTGGGAATTAACATCTCTTTACGTTCCCGGCCACACTCTTCGCACAGATTGCGAGTGGGGAGGCGGGGCCTCTCCCCGCTAATCAAAGATAAAATCGCCTCTTTGATCATCGACGGCAGAGGTGGGCAACCAGGAACAAAAGCGTCCACCTCCACTGCCTTGTGCACTGGTTTGACATCTCTCAACAGTTCCGGGACCTCGCTGGCCGAGGGGATCTTCCCCTCAACAGTGCTCTCCGTCGCCAGATAAGCACGGGTCAGCACATCCTCCACGCGAAAGAGGTTCCTCAGCCCGGCTAGCCCCCCGAAACAGGCGCAGGTACCTAGAGCCACCAGTATATCTGATCGCTCCCTGAACTCTTGCAAGAGCCTCTCATGGCCTGCGTTAGCCACCGCCCCCTCCACGAAAGCGATAACCACCTCAGGCACCCTCTTTATGTCGCAGATGAGGGGTGAATATCTTATCTCCATCATCTCTAAGATGTCGAGAAGTTCCTCGTGCAGATCCAGAAAGGCGATATGACATCCCCCACAACTTTGCAACCAGGTCGTGGCCACGCTCACCTTACGGCCCATTTGGCTTTCCCCTCTTTGCTCAACTCTTTCACCTTCTTCAGCTCATCCGCAAACTGAGCCGCCGTTTGAGCGCATGAACTGCTCTCGCACCGAGCAACTGAGAATATCTGCAACCTTTCCGCATCGATGCCCCTAGAGCGGAGCACCTCCCTCACCAGGTTGGCTCGCCTTTCCAAATCCACATTGCCCACTATGTTGCGACAATGGCCATCCTCACAGCGGCAGATCAATACACCATCGAACCCCTTGTAGTAGGCTTCCAAGAGATATTGGGTATCTATCCTCCCCCCACAGGGCACAGCCAAAGGCAGAATGGAGGTCGGATAGGCAAAACCCGTCATCCCCACGAAGTCTAGCCCAGCGTACCCACAACCTTCACACAACAACAAGAGAACCTTTGTCCCTTCCGGCGGTTCGTATCGGCCTAGGATGTCGATGGCCCGGAGGAAATAGTCGTTGGGAAAGGCGGGGAGGTCCCTAGCGCCCGTGGGGCAAGCCACGACACAGTTTCCACACCCCTTGCACCTTCTAGGATCGACCACAGAGACCTTTCTCAGGGGGTCGATACTGCATGCCTTGAAGGCACAAGTCTTGACGCATGTTCCACAAGCGCCGCATAGGCTCTCGTCTACTTTAGAAATGCGAACCTCGTGCCTGATTTGGGGGCGATCCAAGACTTGCGCCAGAGCAAGGACAGCCAGATCTCCTCGCGTCACCTGATAACTTAACTCATCCTGGCCCTCATATCTGGGGATGACGCAGATCCCCTCATCGATCGTTTGCACCGGTAGAGTCCGGCTGTCCTTCGCGGTGAAGAAGCCCTCTGCATCCACATCGATGTGCAGTAATACCCTCAGTTGATCTGTCCACTCTCTGTCATCCCCTAGGGCTACCACTACACCCCCGACCGCCATGCTCTGCATCCCTTCGTCGTTGACCACCTTCACCGAGTAATCGCCACACCAGCCGGAGAAATCCAAAATCGTGCTTCCCGGGCTGAACGAGGCGTTAGGGTGGAGTTGCACGGCGCTCAAAAGGGCTTGCATCTCCTCTTGCCATGGAGAGGTATCCCTAAGCTGGCTGGCCCTATCCACGAGGTAGACATGGTATCCCCTTTCCAGGAAGCCCTGAGCCGCCACGAGCCCGCCCAGCGTGGTGCCCAAAACTAAGATAGACTTATGGGGAGCGACCTCAACCACCTCCCCTTGAGTGGAGCTTTCGACCTTGGCCAGAGCCACATCGATGAGTAACTTCGCTTTCTTGGTGGCCTCCTCTTTTTGTCCTCGATGGGGCAAGGCTACCTGCTCCTTGAGGTTAGCGAAGGCGATCTTGTTGAAATTGATGCCCATCTCCTCCAAGCGTTCAACCAGCAGCATCCCCTTCCTGGTGTACTCAAAGCGGCGCTGGGAATCACCGGCCAGAATCACTGCCTCTATCCCGTTGGCCGACACATCCGCCCACAGCGCCTCCATCTCATGGGCAGTGAATATATCATCATAGACCCTGACCATGGCCAGATCCCCATATTCATCGGCTAGATAGGGGAGATCGATCGCTTCGCTGATGACGCCACCACAGCGGGACAGACACAATCCGATTTTCATCCTCGCCTTCCCGAAGATCCACCCGCAAGAGTTAGCAGGCGGATAGAGCAAGAAGCCTCTAATATCTTGACAACACTAGCCTGGCACTTTGGCCATGACAGTGGTTCCTTGGCCAGGCTTGGATCGTACGGTCAGGGACCCGCCGATTAATTGGGCTCGCTCCCGCATGCCGATGAGCCCCAACTTACCCGCGGCCGCTAAGTCACTAGTCCGGCTGGGGGGCTCGAACCCCTTGCCGTTGTCACTAACCGTGATAAGGACAGCGCCGTCGGCGAATTCCACCGTGGTCACAACTTCAGAGGCCTGGGAATGTTTCTTGACGTTGTTGAGCGCCTCTTGAATGATGCGGAAAAGCACCAACTCCGTCTCTGGCGAAAGCCGTCGTCTTTCCCCCACCACCTTTAGTGCCGCTTTGATGCCATCCTCCTCCGCCAAGGCAGAGTTAAGCGCCTCCAGCGTCGGCAGGAGCCCCAGGTCGTCTAAGATGGAGGGGCGCAAATCACGGCTGAAGCGCCGCACGCCTTGCGATATGCTCTCGGCTATACGCCGAAGTTCCTCCAGCCGCTCTATCGCTGATTGAGGCAACGGATCGGGGGAGGTGATCAAGGCATCGAGCCCCCGCGAGAGAGCGACCAAGGCCTGCGCCGTGTCATCATGCAGGTCTCGGGCGATGCGCTTTCGCTCCTCTTCTTGGGCCCGGGTGATCTGTCTGACATAGGAATGCATATTCTCATACAGCCTCGCGTTCTCAATGGCGATGCCTGCCTGACGACCAACACCGGCCAATAACGCTACATCTCTCTCCGAAAAGCGTTTGGTCTGGCTGAGGCTGAACACCGACAAGGCTCCAA
>JBHIDN010000103.1:0-5715 GCA_046760125.1 Anaerolineae bacterium | reverse complement strand
GTAGTTTTGGCCGATGACCACGCCCTAGTTCGGCAGGGGATCAGCCGGTTCCTGGAGGAGAGTGGCGACATCACCGTTGTGGCTGAGGCAGGCGATGGTGAGAGGGCCTTGGAACTAGTGGCGGAGCATCAGCCTGACCTAGCGGTGATAGATATCAGGATGCCCAGGCTCTCTGGCGTCGATCTGGCTCGCCGCATCAAGGCGGAGCATCCCCAGGTGAAGATATTGGTGCTAACCGCCTACGATGATGATCCTTACATCTTTGCCCTCCTTCAAGCGGGGGCTGATGGCTACATCCTCAAGACGGCCGACTCCGCCCAACTGATCCAGGCCGTCCGCCAAATAGCAGCGGGGGAGCCGGCCCTCGACCCCACAGTGGCCAAGAAGTTGCTGGAGCGAGTGGCTTCGGGTCGCGTGGGAGTGAAGGGAGATGAAGTAGTGGAGAGGCCTACGGATCGTGAGTTGGAGGTCCTCCGGCTGGCAGGCAAGGGGCTTACAAATAGGGCTATCGGGCTGGAGTTGGGGATCAGCGATCGCACCGTCCAGGGCCACTTGGCCAAGGTCTACTCCAAGCTCCATGTTAACAGCCGTACCGAGGCGGTATTGAAAGCGATGCAACAAGGTTGGATCGCCTTGGATGACACGGTGGAATGATGGGGGATGAGGATGGTCAAGGAGAGTATCCGTAGCCCCGCTCGATCGTGGCGCGGCTTGCGCAGCCAAATCCTGCTCTGGGTCGTCCTGCCCCTGACGATCCTGCTACTGGTGCTCTCATTCACCGGCATATACAGCCACCAACGAGCGATGAGGGCCTTGGTGGAGGAGAGGGATCTGGCCCTGGCCACGCTGGCTGCCAAGGGGGTTGCAGAGAGTCTGGCTCGCTGCCAGACCGTTTTGGAGAACATCCGCGATCACGAGGCCCTTCGTCATAGCGAGCCCATCGATCATAACCAACTGCTCGGGGAACTATCATCGCGGCTGAGGATCTTCGACGGAGGCGTTGCCCTTTGGGGGGAAGATGGTGAATTGATCGCCGCTGAGCCTGATACCGCGGTTTGGGCCACTAGAGTTCAGACCATGGAGCCATATCTGGAACAGATCACCGCTAGTCAGGAGCCGATCTTTTTGACCGCCTCCGAGGAGCCTCTCTTGAACGGCTCCCTGGTGGCCTTGATCGTTCCTGGTGTAGGTCGAGTGAGAGCGCTGGTTGGCCTCTTCTCCCCAGCGGGCTGCGGTGCAACAGAGACTTTGGCGGGCCTGGCGGTAGGCGGTGAAGGGGTGGCCTACCTGATCGATCGTGAGGGAACCATCCTCTATCATCCCAACCCGTCACGGTTGGGAAGCAACGCCCTCACCCAACTAGGTGTGGATAGAGCCAGCCTGGCCGAGGCTGGCTCCGGTGTGTATCAGGATACGACCGGTCGAGATGTGGTGTTGGCCTACGGCCCCGTGGAGCAAGCCGGATGGGCGGTCATCGTCCAGGAGCCGTGGAGCGACCTGATCGCCCCCATGATGCACTACTCGCAGATAACACCACTAATCGTGCTTCTAGTAGCCTTGGTGGCGTTCTTGGCTATCTACTTGGGAGTACGCTGGGTGCTTCAACCCCTAGAGGAGTTAGGCCGCAGGGCCAACAAGATCGCCTGGGGTGATTTCTCTGCCGCTCGTGATCCGGTGGGAGGGATCGCGGAGATAGACGAGTTACGAGCCACTCTGAACCAGATGGCGGATCGAATCCGCACCTATCAGTCTGCCATGCGCAACTACGTAGCGGCTGTGACTCGAGGGCAGGAGGAAGAGCGACTGCGGCTTGGTCACGAGTTACACGATGACACCGTGCAGTCGTTGATCGCTCTCTCACAAGGGTTGGAAAGGGCGCAAAGAGATGCGCCCGCCGTGGCAGAGGCTCTTCGTGAGAGGCTGGCCGAGTTACGAGGGTTAACCAACTCGATTATCGGCGATCTGCGCCGATACATCAGCGACCTGCGCCCGGTATATCTGGAGGATCTGGGGTTGATCCCTGCCTTGGAGAAGTTGGTGGGCGATCTATCCGCTAGTCAAGGTGTTGACGCGGGACTCAAGGTGGTCGGAACGCCTCGCCGCCTCGCCTCCGATGTAGAACTGACCATCTTCCGCATAGTTCAAGAGGCCCTAAAGAACATAGAACAACATGCCCAAGCCTCCCGAGTGGAAGTGAAGTTGGAATTCGATTCAGACGGGATCACGATGTTCATAGAAGATGACGGCATCGGCTTCGAGGCCCCAGAGACACCCAGCGAACTCACCGAACGCGGCCACTTTGGGTTGATGGGGATGCAAGAGAGGGCCATGCTTTTGGGCGGGTGGCTCTCCATCGGGTCAGAGCCCGGCCAGGGGACCAAAATAGTGACCTATCTACCTGTTTAGGAAGGGCGTAGCGGTTGGTTAAGCCACCCTGGCCTACGCCAGGTGGCGCAGTGAAGGCCTATCTTTCGATGGGCCTTTTTGCTTACTCCCAGAAGGGTTGAACGGCTCTACGATTTGGAAGTGAATGGGGCTATATTCAATACAAGAGATCAAACAAAGGGAGGTGAGAGGTAATGAGAAGGATCGAGTTTCTCCCCCTGGCTCTAACTTTGGGGCTGATCTTGGCTATTAGTTACACCTTGTGTGTAGGGTTCGGGTTGGTGGCTCCGGAGAGCCTGCAAATGTACCAGGCTTGGCAGCTTCTCTTGCCCGGCTTTGAATGGCTAAGCATGGGCGGTTTTCTTCTAGGGTTGGTAGAGACCTTTCTCTACGGCCTCTATATCGCGGCCCTATTCGTGGCTCTATACAACCCCCTCTCCCGACGCTTGGGGAGCTAGAGCCAGACCGAAGGGCAGCGGGGGTTGAGATTCGGAGGTGGAGACGATGGCTACCAACAAGATAACGTTACCGGTACAAGGGATGACCTGTGCCTCCTGCGTAGCCACGGTTGAACGGGCGCTGAACGGCGTGCCCGGGGTCGCCAAGGCAACTGTGAACTTCGCTACTGAGAAAGCCACCGTGGTCTACGACCCTTCCTTGACCAAACTCCCTCAACTGGTGTCTAGCGTTCGCCAGGCCGGCTACCAACCGGTGGTGGAGCGAGTCACTTTGCCTATCGGTGGTATGACCTGTGCTTCGTGCGTGGCCACGGTGGAACGCGCCTTAGGAGGGGTGGGTGGGGTGGTCTCGGCCAGTGTCAACTTGGCCACCGAGAAGGCGACTGTGGAGTACGTGCCGGGGGCTGTGGGCGTGTCAGACCTCAAGCGGGCCATCCATAAGGCCGGGTATGAGGTGCTGGAGGCGGCTGGGGAAGAGGAGGCCGTGGATTGGGAGCAAGAGGCCCGGCAGCGAGAGATCCGAGAGTTGAGAAACCGCTTCCTCTTCAGCGCGGGGGTAGCCGTCTTGGTCTTCCTGGGAACCTATCAGCAGTTCTTCCCCTTCTTACCCCAGATTCCCCGTCAGACCATGTTCATCATCCTCTCCTTGCTCTCGACCCCGGTCCAGTTCTGGGCCGGGTGGCGCTTCTACCGGGGCGCTTGGGCGGAGGCCAAGCACCTACGAGCGAACATGGATACTTTGATCGCCGTGGGGACCACGGCAGCCTACATCTACAGCGTAGTCGCTACTTTCTTCCCCACTTTCTTCCCCCAGGGCCTGGCCGAGGTCTATTACGACACCGCGGTGATAATCATCGCTCTCATCCTTTTGGGTCGCTGGCTGGAGGCCAGGGCCAAGGGACAGACCTCAGAGGCGATCAAGAAACTGATGGGACTGCAAGCCAAGACCGCTCGGATCCTAAGGGATGGTCAGGAGGTTGACATCCCGGTGGAGGAGGTATGTGTCGGCGACATCGTGCTAGTTCGGCCTGGGGAGAAGATACCGGTAGATGGTGTGGTCGTGGAGGGCCGCTCCAGCGTCGATCAATCGATGATCACCGGTGAATCCTTACCTGTCGCCAAGGGTGAGGGGGACGAGGTGATCGGTGCTACTCTCAACAAGGTTGGGGCCTTCAAGTTCCGGGCCACCAAAGTGGGCAAGGATACCGCTCTGGCCCAGATCATAAAACTGGTGGAGGAGGCCCAAGGCTCCAAAGCGCCCATCCAGCGCCTGGCCGACCAGATCTCCGGGGTCTTTGTGCCGGGGGTGATCGCTATCGCCCTGGCAACCTTCACTGTTTGGTACCTCTGGGGGCCGGAGCCGGCCTTAACCCACGCCTTGGTGAACTTCGTGGCTGTCTTGATCATCGCCTGCCCCTGTGCCCTCGGCCTAGCCACCCCTACCGCCATAATGGTGGGCACAGGCAAGGGCGCAGAGAACGGCGTGCTCATCAAAGGTGGGGAATCGTTGGAGACGGCCCACAAACTCCAGGTGATCATCTTGGACAAGACGGGAACCCTCACGCAAGGCCAACCGGTGGTCACTGACATCGTGGTCAATGGGCGTGTCGCTGAGGGGGAACTTCTCTATTTGGCCGCCTCCGCGGAGAGGGGGTCCGAGCACCCCTTGGGTGAGGCCATCGTGGAACGGGCCAAGGAACGCGCTCTGTCCCTCTCGGAGCCGAAGGATTTTCGGGCTATCGCTGGCCATGGCATTCGAGCCGTCGTCGAGGGTAGGGATGTCCTCTTGGGCAACCTGAAACTGATGCAAGACGAGGGGATCGCCCTTGATGACCTGAGCGAGGAGGCCCTACGTCTCTCCGACGAGGGAAAAACCCCGATGTATGTCGCTGTGGACGGCGAGGCCGCTGGGATCATCGCTGTGGCTGATACCCTCAAGGAGAACTCCAAGGAAGCGGTGGCTGAGTTACGTCGTCTGGGATTGGAAGTGTATATGTTGACGGGGGATAACCGTCGGACCGCGGAGGCCATAGCGCGACAGTTGGGCCTTGACCATGTCTTGGCCGAGGTCCTTCCCGGGGCTAAGGCGGCCAAAATTAAGGAGTTGCAGGGGCAAGGCAAGGTGGTAGCCATGGTAGGGGACGGCATCAACGACGCGCCCGCTCTGGCCCAAGCCGATGTGGGGATCGCCATCGGCACGGGCACCGATGTGGCCATGGAGGCCTCCGATATAACGCTCATCAGTGGGGATCTGCGGGGTGTGGTCACGGCTATCGCTCTCAGTAAAGGTACCATGCGCACTATTAAGTGGAACCTCTTCTGGGCTTTCGCCTACAACACCGCAGGCATCCCCGTGGCGGCCGGGGCGCTCTACCCTTTCCTGGGTCTTCTGCTCAATCCGGCCATCGCCGCCGCGGCCATGGCCTTCAGTTCGGTCTTTGTGGTGACCAACTCCCTCCGATTGAGGGGGTTTAGACCCTCGAATATCTAGAAGAAAGGAGTAGTGAAACGATGATGGGCATGATGTTTCTGTGGCCGATATTTCTGCTCTTCTTCTTGGCGCTACCCATAGCACTAGTGGTAGGAGCGTATTGGCTCTACCGGAAGGCGGAGCGTGCGGGTGGCTTGATACCTGCTCGTGTGGAGACGGCACCAACGGCATACACTCGAGCCTGTCCCTCCTGTGGGCGGTTCCTGCAAGAGGGCTGGGTCAAATGCCCCTACTGTGGGAGCGAGATCCTTCAAGCCGGAGAGTAGATCATCTCGGAGGTACGAGTGGGGCGAGGGTGGTCAGGTCTTCCTCCCCTGCTGCTTTGCCATCCATACGCTTGGAAAGCGAGGTTCTGGCACCTTCGCCCCGACCATGATAATA
>JBHIDN010000102.1:0-5727 GCA_046760125.1 Anaerolineae bacterium | reverse complement strand
ATTGTGCAGTACCTTCGCCACGCCTACGCTTTGGGAGAGGGAGAGATGGCCTGCGAGATCGAGGCCATCGCCAGGGAAGAGATGCGCCACCTCGATTGGCTCTCGGAGAAGGTAGTGGAGTTAGGGGGCAAGCCCACTCTGGAGCGGGCGGAGGTGGATCTGGGAGGCACTACTCCAGCGGAGTGGCTACGCCGCGACGTCAAGGCCGAAGAGGACGCCATCACCATGTACAAGGAGCACATAGAGGCTATCGATGACCCCAAGATAAAGCGGCTCTTGCGTCGTATCCTCTCCGACGAGGAGGCTCACCACGGAGAGTTCAGCCGTATGGTCGAGAAATCGGAGCGGGAGAAGATGGCCTCAGAAGGCGCGCTCCTCTCCGAGAAGAGGGATAAGACCATCGATATGTTGAACTGGGGGATCCGCCACGAGTACACCGTCATCTTGCAGTACCTGTATCACTCTTATCTGACCCCTGATGAGGAAGTCGGTCTAGAACTGCAAGATCAGGCTATCAACGAGATGCAACACCTGGGTTGGCTGGCGGAGGAGATGACAGAAACCGGGGGCAGCCCAGAGATAGAAGAGACCGGGGTAGACCGTTCGGAGGAAACCGCCGATATGCTGCGAGCCGATATCGCCGTGGAGCGAGAGGTGACTAAGGAGTACACCCGTCAGATCGACGAGGTCGAAGATCCCGGACTGAAGAGGCTCCTGACCCGCATCCGAGACCACGAGATCTACCACGACCAACTCTTCACCGATCTCTTGGAGGGGCTCGGAAAAGAGTAGGGCTGTGGCGCAGGCTCTGGTCCAGGTCTGGAAGGCCTGCGACTGTATCTGTGCCTTACGGTTGCATCCCTTCTTGCCCGAGATGAGGGACACTTGACGTGTTACATAATGGTCTGGCCAAGCGGTGGCGCTGAGCGTAGCAACCTACCTTCTCCTCTCCTTACAGGATCCTGGAGGGAAGGGTAGTTCCTCCTCTGGCTATGGCACGCCGCGCATGAGGCGTCGAAGTTGCTTTTGCAAAGAGATGAGAGCGAGAGATGGACCTACCTCTCCTTCACCACCCGCGTCCTATCCAGATCCTTCACCACCACAGTGTGAGGGAAGATGGGCCGCGCCTCCGCCAAAACCTCCTCCTCCGAGTATCGCCTCGATATGTGGGTCAGGTAAAGCGTTTTCACCCCTGCCTCCCGGGCCAAGGTAGCGGCTTGCGCGGCCGTGAGGTGACTATATCTCTTTGCCAGATGAGCCTCAGCCTGAAGGTAGGTAGCCTCGATCACTAGAGCATCGGCTTCCCTTGCCTCATCGACCAGATCGTCCACACGGCTAGCATCACCTACATAGACCAGCCTGGCCCCAGAGATCGGAGCACCTAATACCTCGTCAGGGGTCACCACCCTCCCATCGGCCAAAGTTATCGACTCACCCCTCACTAACCGCCTTCGCTCAGGCCCAGGAGGAACCCCCAACCTTTCCGCCACGGCGGTTAGGAAAGGTCGCCGACTCTTCTCCTCAAAGGTATAGCCAAAGCAGCCCGGCCCCTTATGGGTGACGGGGAAAGCCGAGAGGGAGAAATGTTCGTCTTCCAAGATCGCTCCGGGGGAGATCTCTATGAATTCGATTTGGAGGTTGGGCCGGGCTCCCCTCAGAACCACTCCCAGGATCAGATCCCGAACTCGTTCTAAGGCCCACGCCCCTCCATAGATCCTCAGCCTGTCGATCGCCTCCCACCGGCTGAAGGTGGAGACTAAGCCGCCCAAGCCCAGGATGTGATCCAGATGACCGTGGGTGAGGAGGATGTGATTGAGCCTCTTGAAACCTAGGCCGCTCTTAAGAAGCTGTTGTTGGGTCCCCTCGCCGCAATCGATGAGGAAGCGGTATCGACCATAAAGCACCATGGTAGAGGGCAGGCTGCGTGTCAAAGAGGGGGCCGAAGCCGAGGTCCCCAGGAAGACCACCTCAAACATTATCTACCTCCCACAAGAGACCCTCCCTTTCTCCCCCTCCGACCCCTCGACTTGATAATCTATATCGATGAACCGCTTCACCACCCAGATATTGGTGAGGAGGTGTTGAGTGATCTGGCAAGTGGTAAAGGAGGAGTGGCCATCGGCCAAAGCCAAGGGGAGGATGAGTTGATCTGCCAGATGCTTGTCTACCACAGCCCCGCTACGGTAATATTCCAAGAACGCCTGACAAGCCTCCTCGGCTACCTTTTCCGCTGGCTTCCCCGGCGCCCCCAGAGCGGTGAAACCGGCCACTGTGTTTTCGAACCCCGCCCAGAGGAAGACCATTGTACCTCGGCCCAGAGATTTACCCTCTTCTATTCTTACATCCGCCTCGAAGTCCTCCCTCCGCAGCACCTCCAGCGCTCGGTCCCTCTGCCGCTGGGCGATATGCTTAGGCAGGTTAGAGAGAGCGGAGAGCCCGGAGAGGCGCAAAAACTCACCCCGCTCATTCAGATCGATAGGCTTAAGACTAGAATCGGCTTCTTTGATTTGGGCTTTTACGCACCCTCGTCCGATGGGGTACCAACCCCACCTTTCGATATCTGCTCTGGCCTCTACCCCCAGACGAGCCAATGTGGGGAGATAGACCTTCTCCAGAAAGTGATAGGGTGGGCTCCAAGGCACGTGGGTGCCACCTTTAACGGTGACCTTCGACCGCCCTTCCGCCAAGGCCAGAGGCAAAAGAACGGTCTGTAGGATAAGGCTAGTAGATCCCGCACTCCCACCCTTCCTAGCGGCAGCCACATCCCAAGAGTAAGAGCCCGCCTGGGGCGGCGATCGAGGTTCAAAGGTGAGGGTTTGGGATCCCAAGTGTGCACCCTCCAAGCGAGCGTCACATATGGCGGCAACGGCTAGGACAGCGGTTAAATGCTGGGCCGCCAGCCCGGGGTTCTTCCTCCCCGCCCGGATATTTACCATCTTTAACGGCTTGCCGGTGACCGCAGCCAAAGTGAGGGAGGTGCGGAGTATCTGCCCTCCTCCCTCCCCGTAAGAGCCATCGATGGTGATCATTGAGGACCACACACCCGAAGGACGGTTCCCACATGCACCCCAGGATGAAGAAGCACCCGCTTGATGAAGCCTTCCTTCTTTCCGGAGATGAAGCGCACTTCCAGAGAAGGCTGGCTTTCCAGAATTCGACACATGATACGCACTTTGGCTAACATGCCTCCCGTCACATCGACCGTAGGCGAACCGGTCAGCAGGCCCTCCAGTTGGGGCAGATCGACGGGCGAGATCCGCTCCAGCAAGCGAGCCTCGGGGGCCACCTCCGGGTCGCCGGCATAGACCCCCTCCACCTCTCCAGCCAGGATTATCCGCTGGGGCAAAAGATGCGATGAGAGGTAGGCGAATATCTCCTCCGTCGATATGATGGCGCTTCCTCGCTCCTCGTCGAAAGCCACATCACCATAGACCAAGGGAACGAGCCCGTGATCGAGAGCCTCCCTGATAGGTTCGATCTCCAGGTGGATCAACTTCCCACCCCGACATCGAGCGGACGCGGAAGGCTGGAAGGAGATGACGGGCACCCCCCTCCCTAAGAAGATATCGGTCACCAGCCGGTTGAGGCGCGCGGCAACCGCCCCTGTCTCGGCGAACCCCCACCACTCCCCTTTCAACCCTTCATGGACACCATACTTCCGGGCGGGATAGTGGCCGAAAGAACCGCTGCCGTGCCCCAGAAGGAGTCGAAAAGCCCCCTCTTCAAGCGCCTCCTTGACCTCTCGGGCCGCTCTCTCAATCACCCCCCGGCGAGCCGTCTCCCGCACCGATTTCTCCGTGATGAGAGAACCGCCCAGTTTCAGAAAGATGAGTTCCCCCAAGATACCTTCCTTTAGAAGAGGTGCTCCTCGATGAGTCTAGCCCCTTGGCCGGGCCGACATACTATGACTTGCTTTACCCCTTCCACCTCCCCCAGTGTCCTTTCTATCTCTTCCACACCAGAGGGCAAAGTCAAGAGATGGACATTGGGGCCCGCGTCAATGGTGAAGTAGACAGAACGTCCCTCCTCCCTCCAATTGCGAACCTCTTTCATGACCCTCAGCGTGGCCGGTGTCCAGTAGAGAAGGCTAGGCTGCGAGGTCATCATGATGGCGTGTAAGGAGAGGGCCTCCCTCTCGGCCACGTAACCCAGACTCTCGAAATCGCGAGTCAGAATGGCTTCCCTCACCCGGTCTAGATCCTCCTTCACCTGGGAAAGCCTAGCCGAATATAGGGGGCTACTCTTGGCCAACTTGTGGCCCTCGGAAGAGGCTACCTCTTTGGCCTCCGTGGAGACCAAGGCGATGCAATCGCAGATCTCCCAATGCTCTGGAGGGGCGATCTGTGAAGCGAAGGAATCCTCATGTTTGGCCCCCGCCACCCACTCTACATATCCTCCCCATATGGAGCGAGTTGCCGAACCTGAGCCCAGGCGAGCCAAGGTAGAAAGTTCCCTGTCCTCTAACCCCATCTCTAAAGCCGCAGCAGCGGCTAAAGTGAGGGCGGCGAAGCCAGAGGCTGAAGAGGCGAGCCCCACCCCAGTGGGAAAATCGTTAACCGAGGCCACCCGGGCTTTGAGAGGCTTTGCCGTTAAGGTACGCAGGCGATCGAGATGGGCGATGATCCGAGCCTTGGCACTCGGAGATGGCTCCTCCCCATCGACCTCGATCTCGTCTTCTGCCAGGGCCGGAGAGAACTCCACGGTGGTCACCGTGCGTAGCCTATCAAGGGTCATAGATATGCTGCCATTCATCGGCAGTCGCAAATCGTCGTTTAAGTTTCCCCAATATTTGATGAAGGCGATATTCGCCCTGGCGACCGCAGTTCCCTTCATCACCTTTCCTCAACGGTCCAGGGCTTGCGCAAAAGTAGCAAAGCCACCGCGCGTTCGTCAGCCAGTAATCTATGAGCCAGGCCCTTGGGCATCCTGGCTATCTCTCCACACTTGATCTTCATCCGCCCCTCGTCGGTCTCCAACTCCACCTCTCCCTCCTGAAGGAAAAGAAGGAAAGTTTGGGGGTTCCGTTCCCAATTGGATCTCCCTTGGTAGACCACTGCCTGGGCCACGAAACCGTCTACCGAGGCCAGATCCAGGGGTGAAAAGGAAGCCAAACCTTCCGCCGCTTCCTTAACGCTCACTTTATTCAGCGTATCCTGGCCTCGGAGGACGAAGAGCCTTCTTTTGCCGTCTTGCCGATCAGAGAAGAGCCTCCGCTCAAAAAGGAGAACCACGGACCGGATAGAAGAGGTCGAGCGATGGGTTACCCCCTTGGGCACTACGGCCAACTCCCCAGTCCGGAGGGTGTGACTGCCCCACTCGCTCTCTAACGAGATCTCCCCCTCGTAGACGAAGAAGAGTTCGTCCTCGTCGATATGCTTGTGCCAGGCTATGCCCCCCTGACAGATGAAGAGCCGGGCCGCGAACTCCCCTACATGGGCTAACTCCACGAGCATATATGGCTCCGTCAGTTTGTTGGCCACGGCGGTTAGATCCACCTTCTGGATCATGACGAGACCTCGGTCGTGATCACCCTCTGGGCACCCCCTCGTTCCAAGGCGGCCATTACTCCCTCTCGGGTTCTCTCCTCGATCAAGGCGATGACGCTTCCGCCCCGTCCTGCTCCCGAGAGTTTGGCCCCCAAAGCACCAGCCTCCCCCGCTACTTTCACCAAATCATCCAGTTGGGGAGAGGAAACCCCTAGGTCCCGAAGAAGAGCCTGGTTTTCGT
>JBHIDN010000101.1:0-5734 GCA_046760125.1 Anaerolineae bacterium | reverse complement strand
TCAGTAACCTGCGAGCCTCCTTACAACATATAGCGATACTACTTCCGTCACACTTTGTAGTGACCCCCAAAAACTGGACAGGTACGATAGTTCAAGTAGAATCAGTCCAAAGAAGGGGGACACACGATGTCAAAGCGACGAACATTCACACCAGAGTTCAAGGCCCAGGTGGTCCTGGAGGAGCTGACCGGTGTCAAGGACAAAGCTGAGATCTGCCGGGAGTACCGGTTGAGACCCCAGGTCTTCTCGCGCTGGCGGGAAGAACTCCTGGAACGGGCACCTGAGATCTTTGCCACGGAGCCGAGCTGCGGCGATGAGCAGGACCGGATCGCTGAGCTGGAACGGATGGTGGGGCGACTGACAATGGAATTGGAGGTGGCAAAAAAAGCCTCGAACATCTTGACCTCTCTCTCCAACAGAAAAGGCGGGTGATCGACATGCTCGCCCAGGAATACCCTGTTACGGTGGCCTGCGAGGTGCTCGGTTGCGTTCGGAGCAGCTACTACTACCATCCCACCGAGTCGCCAGACGAGACCGAGCTCGAGGCAGCGATCAACAAGGAAGCTGCCAAATGGCCCACCTATGGCTACCGTCGCATTACTGCGCAGTTGCGGCGCCAGGAATGGCTCGTGAACCACAAACGAGTGCAACGCCTGATGCGGTTGATGGGCATCCAGGCCAAGATCAAGCCCAGGAAGCGGCGCACAACCAACAGCGAGCACGATTTTCCGCGCTATCCGAACCTGGTTCAGGAGTTGGAGATCGTGCGCCCCGAGCAAGTCTGGGTATCGGACATCACCTACATCCGCCTGCGCTACGAGTTCGTCTACCTGGCGGTGATTATGGATATCTTCACCCGAGGCATCCGCGGATGGCACCTGGGGCGGAGTTTGGACCACACCTTGACCCTGACCGCTCTACGGCGGGCGCTGGCCAGGTATCCTGCCCCAGAGATTCATCACTCCGACCAAGGGGTCCAGTACGCAGCCACAGCCTATACCCAGGTGCTTCAGGATGTTAATGTCCAGATCAGCATGGCCGACGAGGGTGAGGCCTGGCAGAACGGCTACGCTGAACGTCTCATCCGGACCATCAAGGAGGAGGAAGTTGACCTGTCAGAGTACCTCGACTACAATGACGCCTACCGCCAGATCGGGCGCTTCCTCGACGATGTGTACATGCACAAGCGGATCCATTCTTCGCTGGGCTATCTCACCCCGGCCGAATTCGAGGAGCAGTGGCGCAATGAGCACGCTTTAGCCTTCCAAGTTGGACTAAGAATCGCCTAAAAAGTGTCCAATTTTAGGGGTTCACTTCAAGACTACGGAGACAACTGCAATGGGAAGTCACATCTTTCTTACAAGCAAGAAGAACTTCAAGCCCTGTCTAGAGAGGGGAATATATGGCGGTATAGATCATCACAGCGAAAAGGTAAGGGCAGAGGTCATCGCTGGTTTCAAAGGCATAAGAAAAGGTGACTTTGTATTCTTCTATGTAAAGGGTGCAGGGATCTACGGACTCTGGAAAGTTGCAAGTGTCCCCTTCTATGATGAGACAAGGATTTGGGAAAACCCCGATTACATTTATCCATATAGAGTGTGTGTTGAGCCTACCTTGAGGCACTTCCCCCATCCGGTTGAATTGAGCGATGTGTATGACCTAAGGGACAAGGGCAAAATCTGGACCTTCGATCTTGGCATAATGATAAAGAAAAGCCATTACCCCATAACCACCGAGGAAAGTAAAGAGATCATCAGGCTGCTTCTCAGGAACAATCCTATATCAGAGCCAATACAACCAACCCAAGACCCCTACCAACCCAAAGGCACCGAAATAGTGATTAGCTATGAAACCACACCCGAAGGCTTCTTGCAGTACGAGGGATACTTGAATGCGTGGTTTATGAGTGGGTTTGCCAAGGGGGCACTTAGAGAGCTTGTGGGTGACTATAGTGATTATCTGAACTACGTTCCAACGTCCTTCAATACCGTAATGGACATCTTCTTGACACATATCACTAAGGTGGAAGACATTGATATACTGCACAAATTTACTTGTATAGAATTGAAGACGGGTCTTTGTGACGGTAGAGACTTGGAGCAGATAGTCAAATATGAAAATTGGCTAACGAGAAAGTTGGCGGCAGGAGATACTGAAATGATTCAAAGTATTTTGATAGGCTATGATTTTAGTGAAAAGGTCTTGGGCTATGTACAGGAGAGGAAAAAAATCGAAAAGAAGACCGTCAGATTGGTCAGGTACCGACTCAATGCTGCCAAGAATGACTTGGTTCTAAACGAGATTGGAACATCTGGTTAAGCACAATCTATTACTAGCGGGAGTGCATACTATGCTAGATCGAGACGTCGCACAGGACTTCCTTGAAGCACAAATTGCTTGCTCAGGTCTTGAGATTCCGCCAGATATCAAGAGATCTGACCTAGTTGATGCCTTCGTTGACTATGCCGAAAACGACTACTACGAGTGGCTCAAAGACAACTTCAAAAGCTTCTTCAACCATAATAACCCTGACTGGCATTGGATAAGAACACGAATCAGCCAATGCCTAAGCAGCTAGGGTATACCTCGTAGACTCCATAACGAGAGGCAATTCCATAATTGAGTTTTGCATACAAGAGGGTCTGAAACTCATCTGCTAAGCCATCAACCCTCAACACCCCGAAGTCATCAAGAACGACTCCAGGCGCATTCCCCTTGAAGACAATTCTGTCGATATGGTTTTCATAGATTCACCCTATGGAGACAACGTCCGCTACTCCGATGAACCTGAGGATATAGGAAGAATCTCTGCTGAAGATGAGCGCTTCTATGAGGAACTGGAGAAGGTCGCAAAGGAGATATACCGAATACTTAAGCCCGGCAAGGTCATCGGCTGGCTAATAGGAGATCAATGGGTAAAGAGACGGTTCACTCCGGTGGGCTTCAAAGTCTACGAAATGCTTACTCAGTTCTTTGAACCTATGGATATTGTCTGTGTGGTGCGCAGGGGTCAAAGTTCGCACACGGGGATATGGCATTACCGTGCCAAGAAGTTCAACTTCTTCCTGCGGGGCTTCAAATATCTCCTCATCATGCGGAAGCCTGAGCGGAAAGAAAAGGAATCCAAGCAGCGCCGCAAAGTAAAGTGGGCTAAGTATAAGTGAGAAGGGAAGGGCTTTAGTAGGTGGGTCCTGCCGGCTCTATGTTTCTGACCCTCGCACGCTGTCCTTCCTAATCGGTTTCTCGCCTCAATTTTGGCCCACATTTGCCAACCTCTTGACATTCTAGAACGTTTGTGCTATACTTATCATTGTAATCCTCCTATCCGCTGACGCCTATGCCCTACGATCGTGATCGCTTCGCTTTCTGGCACCGCTGGGTGCAAAACTGCATAACCGCCTTCCATCGGGAATACGTCCCGCATGGGGAACTCCATCGCATGGCCCGCTTAGGCCCTATTTCCCGTGAGGCCGTCTTTGAGCGCTTCCAGGCCGCCATTTGACAAAATCGGCCATCTGTGCTATAGTTTGTACCGTAGGACGCAGTAAGTTCAAGTTTCATACTATGAGGATGGAGCGCCGGGACTTACCAAGTTCTGGCGCTTTCTCTATCGAGATGAACATCGAACCAACTCCGCCCTACAAAACATCGTAGGAAAGGAGGTACAAGGCAATGCAAGAGCGAACCAAAGGCACAGTCAAGTGGTTCAACGGCTCCAAGGGCTATGGCTTCATCACGCCAGAAGAGGGCCCGGACGTCTTCGTCCACTACTCGTCCATCCAGGCTGACGGGTTCCGCAGCCTGCAAGAGGGCGATCAAGTGGAATTCACCATCGAGAGCAGCCCTAAGGGGCCCCAGGCCACCAACGTCGTTAGACTGTAGCCTAGTCTAGGAAGGCACGTCCCAGCCCCGGTGGCAAAATCCGCCGGGGCTTCTCTTTTGCAGAAAGAAAAAGCCCCTTTCGTACGAAAGGGGCTTAAATTGTGCTGTCCGCAGCCTAGTTGCCGGGTTAGTATTGCGGCATGGGCGGCGCAGGCGCCTTCTCCTCCTGCGGGACGTCGGTGATGAGAGCCTCCGTGGTCAGCATCATGGCCGCGATAGAGGCTGCATTCTCCATCGCCGCCCGCGTAACCTTGGCGGGGTCGATAATCCCCTTCTTGTACATGTCGCCGTAGTCCTCCGCCAAGACGTCGAAGGCGATATTCTTGTTCTTCTTCCTCTTATGGATGCGACGCACCTGCTCCAGGACCACGGCCCCGTCGTAGCCCGCGTTCTGGGCCAACTGACGCATCGGCTCCTCCAAGGCTCGCTTGACGATAAGGTAGCCAGTGCGTTCATCACCCTCCGCATTCCCAGGGTCGATGGCCTCGATGGCGTTCACCAAGACTACCCCACCGCCGGGGACTATCCCCTCTTCCACAGCCGCCCGGGTCGCAGAGAGTGCATCCTCCACCCGATGTTTCTTCTCCTTCAACTCCACCTCGGTGCCCGCGCCGACCCGGATGATGGCCACGCCACCAGCCAACTTGGCCAGCCGCTCCTGGAGTTTCTCCCGGTCATAGTCGGAGGTGGTGGTCTCGATCTGGGCCTTTATCTGCTCGATGCGGCCCTTGATGTCCTCCTCCTCGCCTTTCCCCCCGATGATGGTGGTATCATCCTTGGTGACTATCACCTTGTCCGCCTGACCCAGGTCGTTGATGGTGGCCGACTCTAGTTTGCGGCCCACCTCCTCTGAGATCACTGTGGCCCCGGTGAGGATAGCGATATCTTGAAGCATGGCCTTGCGGCGATCACCGAAGCCGGGAGCCTTCACAGCCACGGCGGTGAAGACGCCCCGCAGTTTGTTGAGGACCAAGGTGGCTAACGCCTCGCCCTCCACATCCTCTCCGATGACCAGGATCTCTCGCTTCCCTACCTGGGCCAACTTCTCCAGGATGGGGACGATGTCTGGGGCCGCCGAGATCTTCTTGTCGGTGACCAGAACATATGGCCCCTCCAAGACGGCCTCCATCCGCTCTGGGTCGGTGATGAAGTAGGGGGAGATGTAGCCGCGATCGAGTTGCATACCCTCCACATACTCCGTCTCGAAGGCCAAACCTTTCGACTCCTCGACGGTGATCACCCCGTCCTTCCCTACTTTGTCCATCACCTCGGCGATCAGTTCGCCGATCTCCCTATCCGCGGCGGAGATAGCAGCCACATGGGCTATCTCCTCCTTATCCTTCAACTCCTTTGCCTGGGCCTTGATAGCCTCCACTACCTGCTTGGTAGCCTTCTCGATCCCCCGCTTCAGGATCATGGGGTTGGCACCCGCGGCCACGTTTCTGAGCCCCTCGGTGACGATGGTCTGAGCCAAGACAGTGGCCGTGGTAGTGCCATCGCCAGCCACATCGTTGGTTCTAGTAGCCGCCTCCTTGAGGAGCTGAGCCCCCATATTGGCGTAGGGCTCCTCCAGTTCGATCTCCTTGGCCACCGTCACCCCGTCATGGGTGATGGTAGGGGCGCCGAACTTCTTATCCAAGGCTACGTTCCGCCCCTTGGGCCCCAAGGTGGTTTTTACCGCGTTGGCCAGTATATCCATCCCTTTCTTGAGGTTGGTACGCGCTTCCTCTGAGAATACCAACTGCTTAGGCATAACTCTCCTCCTTTTGGACTACTTCACTATAGCCAGGACATCATTCTCTTTCAGGATGAGGAGTTTCTTATCATCCAGTTTCACTTCCGTCCCAGCGTA
>JBHIDN010000100.1:0-5752 GCA_046760125.1 Anaerolineae bacterium | reverse complement strand
ATAAGAGAGTGCTCACCTAGCCCTGATGTGGTATCCTGGGTTGAATTCAAGACCCAGACATACAGGAGGTGAGCGCCGATGGCCCTTCGGGGCCATCCCTCAGGATGAACCCCTAAGGACCACATAGAAAGTCTAGCACACAAATTAGCAGAAGCCAAGAGCGAAGGGGAAAGGCTGGCACCCCTTGCCTGCCCTGCCTACCCCGGTACTTGCCAAGCCGGGGGGGCCAGGGCTTTCCTGTGGCATAATTATCTCGAGGGTCTCTTGGGCTCTCAGCATGTGGGCTCACCTCCTCCCCTAGGGGTGTGTTATGAAGGTGAGTCTGCTGCTTTTTTCCTCTCGGTCAGGAATCAAAACCGGCACGCATCCACGATCTCGGCGACCCTCTGGCCCAACCGAACGCTGTAGTTCATCCCCCTGTCCTGAGGGTAGATTTGGCTGGTATTGGCTAGGTAGAGCCCTTCGATGGGTGTCCAGAGGGGGGGGATCCTTTCCGAGTAGTCGCAGGTTATGATCGGCTGGGCGGCGTCGGCCCGGAAGATCCAGAGTTCCTCTATCCATGCCTCATCGAAGGCCGGGTTTATTTTCTTCAGGAAGGGAAGATAGGCGGTCAACAACTCTTCGGGGGGGAGATGATAGTGGGGGTCATGGCGGGAAAGGTAGTTGGAGAGGTAAACGATATGTTTGCCGTTGTAGACCTCAGGGGGGATGAAGTTGGTCTGCTCTATGGCTCCCACAAAGGGGAAGCCGGTATCGCTTATGTTTAGCCAGTATATGCGGGAGAGGGGCTCCTTCGACAAGAGAACCAGGCAGACGGCCCCTAGATACTCTACTTGGCGCAGGCGGGCCTGGTACGCTTCAGGCAAGTCGGGGACTATCTCCAGAAAGACGAAAGAAGGGACCGTGGCTATGACCAGGGGAAAGTGATGCTCAACCGGGATCTCTCCCTCGGTGTTCTCTAATCCTGTGACCCTGTTTCCTTCGATGATTACCCTCTTGACTGGGCTGCCTCGATATATCTCTCCGCCCAGTTCATCGATCCGTTCCGCCAGCCTATCGAGGAGGCCCTGAAAACTGCCTTCCATATAGCCCAGAAGTTCTCTTTGCATCCCCGGGCCCCGGGAGGCGACCCGGTGTTTGAATTTGCTCCAGAGCCAGGCCATGCTAATCTCATCTGCGTGCTGGCCAAACTTACCTCGCAGGAGGGGGCGAAAGATCACTTCATACGGTTGCTGCCCCACGTTTCGCTTTACCCATTCCAGGGCGGTCACGTTTTCCAGGTTCCGCCAATTGGCAAACTGTTGCAGGTACAAGGTGACTATCCCCGTCCGCAACCGTTGGAAGAGGCCCAGGGGGCGGAAGCGGAGAAGATCGAGGGGGGTGACGAAGTCGTGGATCTCCCCTCCGTAATAGATGCCCACCTTGGAGGGGAGCCACCGCATCTCCTCGGCTAGCCCCAGTTCCTCGATGAGGGCGATCATCTCCCTATCGCCGGTGAAGATATGGTGGTAGAACCTCTCTAGGCGCGTTCCTTCCACGGGGAAAGTGGCCGCCTGGCCCCCCAGGTCTGGTTCGCTCTCGAAAAGGGAGACCTCATGTCCCCTCTTCGCTAGTTCATAAGCGGCGGTCAGGCCGGTGATGCCCCCGCCGATGATACCGATCTTCATGGGTTATCCCCTCCCAAGGGAACCTCAACCTCCCTCTCTATCGGTCCTTGACGCAAGGTTTCGATCTCCCGCCAACTGAGGCTCTCTCGCCACATGAAAAAGAACCCCAGGGCGGTGACCGGAAGCCAGAGGGCGGCGTGTAAGACGAGGATGAAACTGGTAGCCACTTTTTGCGCCACTCCGAAGAGGCGCAGACTCCAGATGCCTGTCAACTCGAAGGTGCCCAAATACCCCGGCGAGGAGGGGATGGTGGTGGCCAGGTTGACTATGGCCGTAGTGAAAACCAGGACATAGAAGGGCCTCTGGAAAGGGAAGCCTTGCATGACGAACCAGTATTTGGCTGACTCCATCAGCCAGAGGACCACCGAGATCACCAGCACGAGAAGGATCTCCTGCCCGCGACGTAAGACCTCCAGCCCCTCGATAAATCTATCTAGCAGAGCCCCCACCGGTTCCTGAAAGCGATGAGGGATCAAATGGCTGATGAACCATTCGTAGGCTCGCTTGACCCTCTCTAGGGAGGAGGCGATGATCAAGAAGACGAAGAGAGCTCCAAAGAAGAGAAGGCTTGCGAAGGGGATGATTTGGTGGAGCGCCTCGTTGGCCGGAACTAGGGGTAGGATAGCGAAGACGAAGATGAGCATGGTGATACCATCGAAGATCCGCTCCACGATGATGGTGGCTAGGCTGGCCGTGGCGCTAACGGCCTCCTTCCTTTTGAGGATATAGGCCCGGATCAACTCCCCGGCACGCAGAGGGAAGATGTTGTTCCCCATATACCCTATCACCACCACCGGGAAGAGGTCTCTCAGGGGGATGACCTTTATGGGGCGGAGGAGGAAATGCCAGCGGTAGGTTCGCAAGCCAACGGCCACAAAGTAGACCGCCACAGCGGGGATGAGCCACCAATAGTTGGCCTCCTTTATGGCCTCTCCTACCTCATCTAGTCTCTGTCCTTTGAGGGCGAAGTAGAGGAAAAGAAGGCTGATGAATACCCCTAGCCAAAACCGGAGGCTTCTTCTCATGGCACCTAATCTTACCCGAAAAGGTGAAGAAAAGCCAAGCCCACAAAGAGAGCGAGGATGCATCGTCCTCGCTCGAGATTTCTACTTTCGGGGGCTTCCCTTTAGCCCGCGCTTTTGTCGAAAGGGAGCATCTCTCTCAATACCCGCTCCAAGGCCATAGTATGGCTGCAAACCCCTCGACGGGCGAAGAAGCCGCAATCGCAACTCCATTTCCCTCCCTGGAAGGAGACCAGGTGGGTGGCATGATCTCCCTCTAGGGTGACCTTGAATTCATCGAACCTTATCCTGTGTCGCTCCTCGGCGTACCGCTTCGATTTTTGGATCTTGCCTATCATCCCCGAATCCATAGTTACTCCTTTTCTAAAAGAAACACCAAGGCAACCTCTGCTCCTCGGTGTTCAGCCCTGTACTTCTAGTCGGCAGGTACAATCGCGTAGCCGTCCTCTCTGGATCTGCTGTTACCAGTTTACCTTTCTTCTTTCAGCCTGTCAAGTCGAGACCCTGATTTTCACCTTTTGCCGATCATCGTAAAGGGTTATGGTTCTTGGCTGGAAGCCATCATTAGGGTATGGGCATTATTCATAGCATCGGTGATTGCCAGGACTTGAAATGAACCACCAACTAGGGTAGGGAAGAAAGAACTATGCCAATGGTAGAAAAGGCTATATCTAGTTGAGCATGGGTAGTTAGGCCTGGGCCTGTCCCGTTGATGTCCCTGGCCCCCGGCCCGGCGTCAGGCCAGGGCCAGCCGCTTCTTCAGATAGGCTATGGTCTCCACCGAGGAGGGGTCCACTCCTCGCAAGGCAGCGAGATATAGGCTCACATAATCCCCGAAATGAATGGTCGAGAGGACCTGGGAGAGGGGGCTTCTGCCTTTGGCCTCCATTGACCAGTGAGGTATCCCATATCGGTCTAGCATCTCCTCGGTCACTTGGAAGCGGAGGGTGTTTCTGGGATGGTAGAGCCGGGAGGTGAGAAGCAAAATCACGCCCCTTTCCGCTAACTCGGCAGGGTAGGGGAAGGCTTCCACGGTATTGTGATGGAGTTCTGGAAGCACTTCAAAGAAGGCGAAGCATTTCCCGTTTTCGTTGAACTGTCCTTTCCAGCGGCGGGCTACCGGTGCCAGATGCTGAGCCCCGTAGATGACGGGCAGTTTGCCCTGAAGCAGCAGTGCCAGTCGCTTCGCCGGATTTTGGAAGGTGGGGACCTCTTCTCTCGCCTTGCTGCCCAACCCCTCCACCACCTCTATCGCCTCCTCCAGGTCTGACGTGGGGTCGGGGACAAAGCCTAGTTTGTTCAGGATACCCAGAAGCATAATTAGAGAAAAGCCGAGAGCAGCCCTGGGTTGGGCAACGTAGGAGAAGGTGAGGAGGTTTTCCGCCATCTGGGCTAACTTGCCATCGGTGGTGAGGGCCAAGAGTTTGGCCCCTCGGCGCGAGGCCTCCCGGAAAGCGGCGAGCGTCTCCTCGGTATTGCCCGAGTAACTGCAGGCTATGACCAGCGTGTCTTGGCCCACGAAACGGGGGAGATCGTACTCTCGATTGACGAAGATGGGCACTGGGCATAGATCTCTAACCAGGGTACGAACTAAATCCCCCCCTATGGCCGAGCCTCCCATGCCCAAGATGACCACACTATCCGCCTCAGCATAGTCGGCGGGGAAACGCTGACCTTCGATAATCCCCCAAGCCTGGCGGCACTGCAAAGGCAACTCGGCGATTCGTTCTCCCATACCCTGAGGGTCGTTTCTTTTCAGGGCACCGACATCGTCAGGATCGATCATTGGAACCTCCTGTAGTCTTCTCTTCCTGGGCTGGGTTTCCTTTGTTCGCTAGGTCGAGCCAGATCTTATAGACCTCGCTTCGGGGATGGCCGCTCAGTTCGGCCACCTCTTTGGTAGCCTCTCGGCCGGATACCCCCTCAGCCCGCAGTTCGCTCAACGCCTCCCTGACCTTCTCCTCCTCCCAGGCCCCTTCCTTTGCCCCGGCGATGACCAGGGTGAACTCGCCCCGAGGGCGCACCTCTTTGAAATGGGCTCGCAGATGAGAGACACTCCCCCGGATAACCTCCTCATGTAGTTTGGTGAGTTCCCGGGTGAGGGTCATCTCTCTGTCGCCTAAGACCTCTTCTATATCCTCTAGGCTAGCCAATAGACGATGAGGGGCTTCAAAGGCCACGAGGGTTCGCTTTTCCCTGGCCATAGCCTGGAGGAAGCGGCGGCGCTCTTTCCTCCGACGAGGCAAGAAGCCCAAATAGACGAAACTGTCCGTGGGGAGCCCGGAGATGGCTAAGGCGGCGATGGGGGCCGAGGGGCCAGGGATAGGGACCACGGCGATACCGGCGGAGATGGCGGCCTGCACCAGTTCGTAGCCCGGATCCGAGATGCCAGGCGTGCCAGCCTCGGAGACCAGGGCTACATCTTTCGTCTGCAGGATATCCAGGATATAGCCTAGTTTGGTGAGTTTGTTGTGTTCGTAATAACTGATGAGGGGGGTTTTGATCTCGTAGCGGGCCAGGAGCCTTCCGGTACGTCGGGTATCCTCACAAGCGATGAGATCCACCTCCCGAAGCGTGCGGAGGGCCCTCAAGGTTATATCCTCCAGATTGCCTATCGGTGTGGCCACTAGATAAAGGGTGCCCATTGCTCCTTACCGTTAGTTAGGGACGAAAGGAAAATAAGATTTGTTTGACAGGGTGAGAGGGGTAGGTATAGAATCCGCCGATACATTGCCCGCTCCGTCGATGAACTTTATCCGTAGGCTTCCTAGCGTTTGGCCTTCAGCGAGTTGCATAGTGATAGCATCTTGGTAGGGCTCAGGGTAGGTGACCACCAATACCCGATCCAAGGCCAGGTCGGCGACACCAGTGAAGTAGGTGCGGAACTCTAGCCCCAAGGTTCCTTGATCTGGGTAGTAGAAGTCAACGCCGAACTCCTGATAGACGTTCGACTCTCGGAAATCTATGCCCCGCAGGCGGAGGAGTCCCAGTTGGCGGAGCACAAACCTGCCTTGGGAGTCGGTAGTGTGGTCTACCACGTCCAGGTGGGCCACGTAGTCAGCG
>JBHIDN010000099.1:0-5797 GCA_046760125.1 Anaerolineae bacterium | reverse complement strand
GCTGTGGCGGCCTGATGGGCTATGATAAGGAGGAGGTCCAAGTCCTCCTGGTCGAAGGCTCCAGGCTCGTCGCTACCCAACTCCAGAGTGCCGACCAGTTCGTCTCCTGCCAGAAGCGGCACGCCCACAAAGGAGGCGATGGGCCTTTCTCCCCCTTTGGCCTTGGGCCGCACATCAGTGCGCTGGGCCGCGTCGAGAATGAGAAGAGGCTCCCTATGACGAGCCATCCAACCCGAGTACCCCTCATCGAGGTGATAGACGCCTCCCGCCTCGGCGGTATACCTGGGGTCTCCCGCTTGAGCACAGACCACCAGCGATTGGTTATCTCTCTCCCAGAGGGAGATCTCGGCCGCGGTATAATCGATGAGTCGTCTAGTGGTGGCTAGCACCGCCTCCAGGGTCTCCTCTAACTCCAGACTAGCGTTAATAGTCTGACCTATCTCCTTGAGGAGAGCCAAATCCCTCGCCTGCTGCTCATCTCCCCCTTCGATGGTCTTGCCCTTCATCTCGGTCACCTCTCTGTAACCTGAAGATATATGTGGGAATAGCGCCACTTCTACAGATGCGAATCATCAAGATTATCACTATCTACAATAAGGGCCACCCTCATCAAGTATACTACCTAACCCACGCTCGGTCAATCCCTACCTTTTACCCAGGCCCGCATCGGGCCGTTCTGAGCCCCAATCCTAGAAGATGACCTCCCCCCGTGGAGGCCATAAGTTGTCTGAAATCGCTTGGGTTCCTCCCTGTGAACCATCGTGAATGCCCCTTCCCAAGAACGCCCTGGTTCACCTGCGTTTGTGCTTGACAAAAACCCCCTACCCAGGTATCTTTAGGCAGCATGATGAGAAGAAGCCGATGATAGAGAAGGATTTTCCCGAACGAGGGAAGGTAGCCATCCTGAGGACCAGCCCAGAGACGGTGGTAGAAGATTATGGCCGGCTTATGCGGTTGGTGAACTACGAGGACAATCTGTCAAAAGAGAAGGAGACCCTTCTAAAAATCAACGTCTCCTGGCAGATCTGGTACCCTGGCTGCTCTACGCCCCCCTGGCAACTGGAAGGGGTGATAAAGACCCTCCTAGACGACGGGTATCCCAGAGAAAGCCTCATCGCTGCCCAGAACCGAACGGTGGTGGTGAGCGCCTACCAGGGAGAGATCAACAACCGTCATAAAGTGGTGGTCGAGCGGTACGGGATCGAGAACCTCCATATCTACGAGCCCCAGGTGGAATGGATCGTCTACGAACCTAAAGAGCCTTTCCTCGTCCTCCACGATATCTACCCCGATGGAGTCAAGATCCCTAAGACCTTCATAGGCAAGAACATCATCCAGCTGCCTCAGACCAAAACCCACGTCTTCACCACCATGACCGGAGCGATGAAGAACGCCTTCGGTGGACTCCTGAGTGAGCGGCGCCACTGGACCCATAGCGTGATCCACGAGACACTGGTTGACCTTCTCACCATCCAGCAGGATATTCACACCGGGCTTTTTGCCGTCATGGACGGCACCTTCGCGGGAGATGGGCCTGGACCCCGGGCTATGCGTCCTCATGTAAAGAACGTGATCCTGGCCAGCGCCGATCAGGTGGCTATCGACGCCGTGGCGGCCAAGATAATGGGCTTCGATCCCCTCTCTTTGAAGTTCATCCGCCTGGCCCACGAGAAGGGCTTAGGGATCGGGGACCCTCGCCAGATCGAGATCGTGGGTGACAGGGATGCGGCGGAAGAGAACTGGCGTTTCTCCACGGGGGAGACCTTCGCCAGCCGGGGTCAGAAGATGATATATCATGGCATCTTAAAGCCCCTCGAGAAACTCCTCACCCGCTCACCTTTGGTGCCCTGGGCTTATCTGGCCTCTAACCTCTATCACAACGCTTACTGGTATCCCCTCTATGGGAAAAAGCGCGCCAAAAGGATGCTGGAAGAGACGGAGTGGGGAACGCTCTTCCGAGAACGGTATGGGGGCCAACTGGAGCCCACGAGAGAGCGAGTAAAGGAAAAGCCTGTTGGTTGGTAGTGGCCCCACTAGGAAACGACCCTCGCCTGATGAGGAAAGGAGCAGCCCCCCTGCTGCTCCTTCCGCAAATAGGGAGGCTCGATCAGAGAGGACTATTAGACAAAGGCTGCGATCCCAGATCGCCCTAGGCCTCCTCCTGGGTTTCACGGTCATCATCCTCTTGGTGGCCTTTGCAGATGTGGCTCGTCTGAGAGAGAATTTGGCCCGCTTTCGTTGGGACTACCTTCCCCTGGTCATAGGGCTCACTCTCTTCAATTACGCCTTGCGCTTCGCAAAATGGGAATTCTACTTGCGCCAGATAGGGGCCAAGGTTGAAAGGTTGGATAGCGCGGCTATCTTCGCCTCGGGCTTCACTATGGTGCTCACCCCTGGCAAGGTAGGTGAATTTCTCAAGTCTTATCTCCTTGCGCAGGTGAGCGGCACCCGTAGTCGTGGCCGAGCGGCTCACCGATGGGATGGCCATGGTGCTTTTAGCCACAGCAGGGCTAATAGTATATCGCCTAGGCCGAGAGGTCATCTTCATCGTGGCTCTCCTGCTTTTGGCCCTAGTGGTCATGGTCGAGTATCGACCCCTGGCCTTACGCCTCTTGAGATGGGGCCAAGGGCTGCCTCTCATCTCCCGCTTAGCGCGCGAACTGGACAACCTCTACGAGAGCGCCTACGCGCTTCTAACCCCTCGAAACCTGCTCTTGGCCGTGATCCTCAGTTTCCTCTCCTGGGGCAGCGAATGTGTGGCTTTCTACCTAGTCCTGGCAGGGCTGGGCTTCCCTGGGACCCCCTCGCTTCTTTTGCAAGCCTCTTTCATCTTTGCCTCCTCGGCTATCCTCGGGGCTGTTTCCTTCGTGCCCGGTGGCTTGGGGGTGGCCGATGCTAGCCTTGCGGGCTTGACTCTCTTTCTCACCGGGGCCAGTAGAAGTCTCTCTGTGGCTGCCTCTCTCCTCATCCGGCTCTCTACCCTCTGGCTCGGAGCCACCCTGGGCCTAGTGGCCCTTTTCCTCTTCCGAAAACGGTTCTTCGAAAGGGTAGGTCATGAAAGTTGATATGCATGTACACACCCGCTACTCAAAAGATGCCACCCTCTCCTTGGAGACTATCATGGAGAGTTGTCGGCGGCGGGGTTTGGACGGGGTAGCCATCACCGACCATAACACCATCGCCGGCGCCCTGGCTCTCAAAGAGATGGCTCCCCTCCTAGTAATCGTAGGAGAGGAGATCGAGACCCCGAAGGGAGAGATTTTAGGCTTCTTCCTGAAGGAGGAGATACCAGGAGGACTCACACCGGAGGAGGCTATGGCTCGCATCAGAGAGCAGGGAGGCTTGGTCGGGGTGTCCCACCCCTTGGATCGGGTGCGCCGCTCGGCCATGGGCCAGGTAGCCCTCCTCGACATCCTAGAGGAACTCGACTTCCTAGAGGGCTTCAACTCCCGGGTTACTTTGCCCAGCGACAACCGCAAGGCCCAGGCTTTGGCTCAAGCCCAGGGGCTACCCATCACCGCGGGGAGCGATGCTCATACTGCCTACGAGATAGGCCGGGCTTACGTGGAGATGCCCCCCTTCAACGGCCCGGAGGATTTCTTGGAGAGCCTGGCTCAGGGGAGGATAGTGGGCCACCTCACCCCACTCTGGATCCACTTGGTGACTACCTGGACTAAATTGCGCGCAAAGTTGGGATGATAGTGCAGTAGGGCAGGTTTCTATACCTGCCCTATCTCTTGTGGCGTCAGATGTTCCCATCTGGCGCCACTGAAAATGTATGGTGTTTCGTCGGGTTTGGGTTCGATGCTACACCTTCTCACCGGCTCCCAATACCAGCTTGTCTACCTCATCCACCCGCTCTTGCTACCTGAGCCGATATTCCTGATCCCCCTAGGCGTTCTGACGACTTGGTCCTTGCTATCCTTCCTCTGTTGTCAGTCGAGGTGGATCACTCTTCACTTCCCGACTCCCTGAGCAGCCCCGTCATCTCGTTGAACTGTTCGATCAGGGCGTCGATCTCCTCCACTTGGCGGTGGATGCTGGTCCAATAATCGGGGGCGTACCATTGGGCTAGGATCTCCTCGTAGGTCTTACCCTGCTGCTCGACCCAGGTAAAGTACTTGAGATTGTGGATGCGCCGGCGCTCCCAGTAGCCCAGTTCCTCCACATAGTCCACAGTGCAGCCCAGCAAGTAGCGGTAGTAGTCAGCCGCTGCGTCCAGTTCGGTGTACTCACCATGCTCCTGGCGCAGTTCCTGCAGGCGACTCTGGTATAACTCCATCGAGTCAGTGAAGACGGTCAGCACGATGTCGTGCTCGCCCAACTCGTACCACTTGGCGAACTTGATTGCGGAGAGCACGTTGGCGATGCTGGAGATGCCTAACAGGTCCAGTTGCCCGACCAGCGTCTCCGGCACGCCCTGCTTGACCAGGTAGCCACGGCCAGATGGCTCGTTGAACAACCGCACGAGGCTCATGCACGCCTCGTCATCGATGGCCATCACCAGGTCGGTGTTCTTGACGTTGTGGATCCAGGGGACGTGCTTGTCGCCGATGCCCTCGATGCGGTGCCCGCCGTAGCCGTTGAGGAGCAGCGTGGGGCACTGGAGGGCCTCGCTGGCAGCCACTTTGCTGGTAGGGAAGATCTCTTTCAAGTAGTCGCCGCAGCCGATGGTACCCGCCGAGCCGGTGGTCAGCACCACGCCCCGGTAGGCATCCAGCGACCCCATCTCCTGCTCCAACACCTCCTCCATCGCATGACCGGTGACATAGTAGTGCCAGAGGTGGTTTCCGAACTCGTCGAACTGGTTGAAGATGACAATGTCCTCGCGAGTCGTCCTCAACTCCCAGCACTTATCAAAGATCTCTTTGACGTTACTCTCGCAGCCGGGGGTGGCGATGATCTCACCGGAGACTTTGGAAAGCCACTCGAAGCGCTCGCGGCTCATCTCCTCGGGCAGGATGGCCACCGACTCGCAGGCCAAAAGAGTGGCATCGTAGGCACCACCACGGCAGTAGTTCCCGGTGGAGGGCCAGACCGCTTTCTGGTAGGTAGGGTCGAACTGGCCGGTGACCAACCGAGGCACCAGACAGCCAAAGGTAGCGCCGACCTTGTGGGAGCCAGTAGGGAACCACTTGCCCACCAGCGCGATGATGCGCGCCTCAACCCCCGTGAGTTCCTTTGGGAGTTCCAGGTAATTGACGCCATCGAAGCCGCCACCGTGAGCGACCGGCTCGTTCTTCCAGGTGATGCGGAACAGGTTGAGCGAGGTGATGTCCCACAGCCCAATCCGCTTTAGCCTGGCTTTGATGCCTTCCGGGATCAGTTCCGGGTCCCTTTGTTGTGCGAACGTGGGAACGATGATGTTGCGCTCCCGCGCCCGTTGTACGGTTCTTTTCAACCGTTCTTCGTTAATGGAGAGATCTATCATCTCGTACTCGCCTCCAATTGATGGCCTTCTGTTCCCTGCTGGCCGCTAGTAAGGTGATCTTCGAGTCAATCCCAGGGGCTAGGGTTACTTCCCTGCCGTTTGCAGCCTCCACTCCACCCCTGGCAGCGGCGGCTGGGCCTTGGGCACCTTTCGGCCTCGCCGCCGACGGACAGAGGCTGGCCTGCTCTTGAAGAACTCGGGCAACGCCTTATAACTGAGCCAGGCAGCTATCTGTTCTAGGTGGGCTTCGTGCTTGACGAAATCGAGTTCGTCGGCGGGGATGATGAGCGTGGGACAGAGGCTGAAACCACCGACCCACTCCTCATAGAGACGGTTCAGTTGCTCCAAGTAGTCAACGGAGACACC
>JBHIDN010000098.1:0-5833 GCA_046760125.1 Anaerolineae bacterium | reverse complement strand
CTTTCTTCTCTCTCACAACTCTCTTACCCTCTATCTTGGCTGGGGGCTCTTGGATTTGAGTATCCTCTTTGTCCTCACCCAGGGGGCCTCACCCCACACAGCGACCAGGGCGATGATCGTCAATTTCACCGCTGGCTTGGCTCTTCTTTGGCTGCTGGCCACCACCTCTTTGGAGGGCTCCCCTATGAGTCCCCAACTCTTGGCCCCTTTGATACTTCTCGCCTCTTGGGTTCGCTGGGGGGTATATCCAGTTCAGATGGTTCATATCGCCGCGGAGGAGATACCGTTTCTATCGGGGAGCGCCTTACAGACGGTCGCCTTGGCCACTGGAGGTTACTTTTTGACCCTTTACGGGTGGCCTCGGCTGGTGGGGGTTCCGAGAACGGTTCTCCTTCTCTTGGCTGGGTTAGGCCTCCTCTATGGGGCTCTCTTTACCTGGCGGAATCCCACAGGTCCCAAAGGGATCCCGTGGGAGATCCCGAGGGAGAGGAGGCTCTCTCTCTATCTGGCCCAAAGCCAGATGGGGCTGTTGGCCTTGAGCCTCTTGGCTGGAGGTACGAGCGGTGGGCAGGCCGTTCTACTGCTGACGGTGAGCCTGATCTTGGCTCTGACCGTCCTTCGGGTAGGGATGGAGGCCCCCCGTCAGCGCCTTGTGGTTAAGGTCGCTTTGGGCATCGGGGTGGCCTCTTTGTGTGGTTTCCCTCTGACAGCGGGATTCGCCGCTCGCTGGCTGATCTACGACTCTCTTCTCCGACAGGGCGAAGGGCTGATAGTAGGCCTAGGGGCCTTGAGTTCGGCGTTGATCGTCGCGCCTCTTCTTAGATTTATCACCCGCTGGCCTGACCATCGCGTGCAAGGGCGCGGGGGATGGGCCTCCGTGGCCCTCCTTTGGCTCTTGGTTGCTCCCTTGGCCGTCCTGGGGCTCTACCCTCAAATAGCCTTGGTGAAGCCGGAGACGATCCCGGGGTCGTTTCCCTCCCTCGCCCGGTTGTGGGGCGCGCCGGGTTCCCTTCCTATCTGGGCGGCCATGGTTTTGCCCCTTCTCTTGGGCTATCTAGCCTTTTCTCAAAGGGATACTTTCGTACGCTTCGAGGAGCGGTTGCTCCATAGGGCCGGGCCTTTCTGGGAACAGCTCTCCTTCTTGGATCTAGAGGGGCTCTATGGAGCCCTAGAGGGAGGAGGGGCAAAGATATGCTCTGGCTTGAGAGGAGTAGTTATGGTGGTTGAAGGGGGGTCTTTGGGTTGGCTCCTCCTCTTGGCCTTTATGGTGGCCCTTTTCCTGTGGAGAGGATAAGTCTGTAGTGAGGGATCGATGCTGTTTTCAGGGGAACAGTTAGTTTGGGGGTTGCTTTTCACCGCCGGCCTGATCGCAGTAGTTGAGGAGTGGCGGATCTCCCTTTTAGCCCTTCTTATTCAGTATGCTCTGGTGGGCTTTCTTCTCTCTGGTTCCCTTTCTCCTTCCCTCGCCCTAGCCAAGATAGCGACCGGAGGGATGATCTTCTTTATCCTTTACCCTACCGCCTGGCGGGGCCAAAGAAAACCCCTAGCAGAAACAGCGGGCCAGGAGCGAACGTTCACCACCTCCTTTCCTTTTCGCTTGGTCGGTTCCGCGCTGATGGGGCTGGTGGCCTACGGGTTGCTCCACCAGTACCCCTGGGAAGGGGTGCCGACCCCTCTGGCTTTCGCTTCTAACTTCCTGATGGCTATGGGACTCTGGACCGTGGTCCTGGGTCGAGGTCCCTTCCGCATGGGTTTGGGACTTCTCACCTTCCAGATCGGCTTCGAGTTACTCTTCACTAGTTGGGAGAGGAGCCTCCTGGTAGCCGGTCTCTTGGGTTTGGTGAACATCCTCTTGGCCCTGGCGATTCCCTACCTGGAAGCGGTGGAGTTGGCCCGTAGAGGGGTGGAAAGATGACCCCTCTTTGGATCATCGTCGTGCCCTGGATCATGGCGCCGTGGGTCTATCTCTTCCGTCGCCGCTCCACTATGGCAGCTTTTCTTTCCGCGGGGACCAGTCTGGCGGTAGCGGTCATATGCTTCTTGCTCCCTCCCGATCAGACGGTCTGGATCTTGGGAAGGGGGCTTCTCTTCGACCCTTGGCGGCGGTGGCTCCTTCTCTTCCTTTTCGCCGGGGCGGTTCTCCTCTTCCTCTATTCCTGGCACCTATCCCAGGGCTGGTCCTTCTTTCCCTTCCTTCTGGTTGCCTTGGGGCTTCTCGCCGGCTCGGCGATGGTCGATAACTTTCTCCTGGCGGTCCTTCTCTTGGAGTTGGCGGGGATAATCCTCGCCTTTCTGATCCAGGGGGGTCCGCGAGCGGATCCAAGGGTGGCAATGGGGTATTTGGTCTCTTTGAGCATAGCCAGCTCTTGTCTCATCTTCTCTACGCATCTCTTCGATCTCGTGGCCCTCTATCCAGAGGATCTGGTCTCCGTGCGGCTGGCGATGACGGCTTTGACCCTGGGGTTCGGGATACTACTGGCCGTGGTGCCCTTTCATCTCTTTCTCCCTGCGGTGACCCAGGAGGCTCCCCCTATGGTCGCCACTTTCCTCCTCGGTTTCTACCAGGTAGTGGCCCTATCACTGATGCTGGGGCTTCTTGATCGCCAGCCTTGGCTGGGCAGCGAGGCCTTCGATCTACTTCTGGTGGCTGGCCTCATCACCGCGTTGGGAGGGGGGCTGTTCGCCTTCCTGGAGAGGGCTCCAGGGCGCCTTCTAGCCTATGGAACGATAAGCGATCTAGGTCTCATCCTGGTAGGCTTAGGGACCGCCTCTGGAGTAGGGGTCGCCGGGGCTATGGCTCATCTGATCAACCGATCCTTGGCTATAGCCTTGGTGGCTATGAGTTGGGGGGTCATAAGCGAGCGGTATGGAGGCGAGAGATCTACCATGCCTTTGGGTGTGGCTAGGGCCCTCCCTTGGGCTACTCTGGGGTATATCTTGGGGGGGCTGACCTTAGCGGGCTTCCCCCCGACAGGGCTTGCCACCCGATGGCCGATCTACCTCGCTCTCCTCTCTCACAACCCCCGCTACACTTTTGGGCTCATCCTGGGGGGCTTAGGAGTCGCTTGGGGCTACCTCCGTTCTCTCACCCCCATCTTGGGAAGGGGGAAAAGACCCTCGGGGGGTAGCGTTCGGCATCCTGAGGTCTCTCGGGACCGAAGGGCAGCATCCGAAGAAAAGGAGCCTCTCTTGGTAGCGGTCATGATCGTAACTTTGGTGGGTACCTCTCTTCTCCTGGGGATCTATCCAGATTATCTCCTAGAGCCGCTACGGAATATGGTGGAAGGTTTCTCCTTCGTTGGAGGCTGATCCCTATTTGCGCTTGACAATAATTTCTTGGTAGAATATAATCGCAGGTGTGTAGGTCTATCTCCTATGCGAGGTGCGTGCCTCTTGCTGATGGAGGTGCAGGATGGGCGATCGCTCCTCTTAAGGAGTCTATTTGGCTCCTGGGGGTGATGGCCGGCATGTAGTGGGCTCGGTGGTCATTGCCCTTTACGATTCTCCTCAGGCGAGAGGTATCAGGGGTCTCGGCGGCTGCCCTGGGAGTCGGGGGAAAGACCGAGATTTTTTGGTGTTTTGGGGGAGATTAAAGATGGAGGATCTAACAGCCTCAGGAGAGGAGGATCTCAACGAAGCCTACTGGAGGTCGCTTCTGGAGGAGGCGGAGCAGGCGGGGTCCTCGGGAGGGGAGGTTGTAGAAGAGGCGGAGGCCCTTCAAGGAATGGATGAGGAGGCTTGGCGAGCCGCTGAGGAGAGCCTCTCTAAGGGAGAGATCCTGGAACTTCAAGTGAAGGGGTGCAATCGTGGAGGGCTTCTGGTAGATTGGAAGGGGATCACAGGCTTCGTCCCCGTTTCCCATCTAGATGGCCTCCCCAGCGGCCTGAGAGAAGAAGAGTTGCGGGAAGAGTTGGCTCTTCGTGTAGGCCAACCTCTTAGGCTGAAGATCATCGAGGTGGAGCCCGAGAGAGGACGCCTGGTCCTCTCTCAAAGGGCGCTGGGATGGACTGAGGACCCTCAGGGGCTTCTGGAGAGCCTCACCCCAGGAGAGGTACGACGGGGTCAGGTGACCAGGCTGTGCGATTTCGGTGCCTTTGTGGATCTGGGGGGCTTCGATGGGCTGCTTCATATCTCCGAACTCTCTTGGCGTCACGTGGAGCACCCTAGAGAAGTTTTGGAGGTGGGCCAGGAGACAGATGTCTATATCCTTGATGTGGACAGGGAGCGTAAGAGGGTGGCCCTAAGCCTCAAGCGTTTAGAGCCGGATCCTTGGTCCCTTGCCGCTGAGAAGTATGAGGTGGGCCAGATTGTGGAAGGGACCGTAACTAACGTGGTCGATTTTGGTGCTTTTGTGCGTGTTGAAGAAGGGTTAGAGGGTCTGATTCACATCTCCGAGTTAGCAGAAGGGAACTTCTTGCACCCCCATAACGTGGTCCAGGAAGGAGATGTGGTGAAAGCGCGCATCTTGAACATCGATCCCGCTCGGAGACGGATGGGCCTTAGCCTGAGACAGGCATAGATCTTATTGGGAGGGGGTGAGGGATGTAGTGGCCACAGTGACTTTGAGACCTGGCGAGTCACAAGAGGAACTCTTAAAACGATTCCGGAAGGAAGTGGCGCAGGCGAGGATTCTTAGCACTTGTCGCGAAAAGAGATGGTTTGTCTCTAAAGGTGAGTTGCGCCGCAAGCAGCGGAAACGCGCTCTCCGCAAGATGAGGAAGAAGCAAAGGCAGCTAGAACGACGTATGTAGTAGCAAGAGGTCGGGTTTCTGGCCTTTTGCCAGCATGATGCTTTTCCCGAAGGGATACTTTACCTAGATATGGCTCGGAAACGCTCTCCAGGGCGACGCCGACGGAAGTCCCGAAAGACCAATCGGCTTTGGCGTTGGGAGGTGGTAGGGCTTGTGGCCATAGTCGTTGGGGTATTCGCCTTCCTCAGTTTACCCCCCTTCGGCGGAGGAGGTCCGATAGGCGATAGGTGGGCTCTCCTCCTACGCCTAGCCTTCGGTTGGGGGGCTTACCTCGTCAGCGGAGGGCTCATAGCAGGAGGGTTTCTCCTTTTCCTACGCCCTAGGGAGTGGTGGGGAGAGCAACAAGAGCGGCTCTGGGGTGTAGCCATCCTCTTCTCAGCCTTTTTGGGCCTGGCCCATCTTCTCTCCCCGGCCCTCGACCCCTGGGCTTTGGCTGGGGAGGGAGGCGGAGGGGGCTATTTGGGTTGGGCCATAAGTATCGCCTTTGTTCGTGCTTTGGGAAGGCTGGGGAGCGGTTTGGCCCTTCTCATTGTAGGAGGGGTGGGGTTGTTCCTCGTGGCTCAGGTAAAGGCTGAGGAGATAAGACGAGGAGTGGGGATAGTGGCTCAAACCCTCTCCTCTCTCTTTCGCCGGGAGGTTGCCCCTCGCCCCAAGAAGACCGAGGCCCCACCAAAAAAGGTCCCTTCTGCCCCTGCCAGGATTGCGAGGCCAGCGAAGCCTGAGGGTATCCCCGTACAAACTAAACTTCCAACCGAAAAAGCCCCCTCAACAAGACCTAGAGACAAAAGGCTCCCCCCTCTCGATCTTCTGAACGAGACCCTATATCCCGCCGCCAGCGAGGCGGATGTGGAGCGAAAAGCGCATATCATCGAGGAGACTTTGACCAGTTTTGGGGTGCCCGCCAAAGTGGTATCCATAAGGCAGGGCCCTACCGTCACCCAGTTCGGCGTGGAGCCCGGATATATAGGCGGACGCAGAGAGGGAGAGAGGCAAAGGAAAGTCAGGGTTAGTAAGATCACCTCTTTGGACAAAGATTTGGCCTTGGCCTTAGCCAGCGCCCCTATACGGATCGAGGCCCCCGT
>JBHIDN010000097.1:0-5843 GCA_046760125.1 Anaerolineae bacterium | reverse complement strand
AAGTTCACTATCGCCTCTACCAGCCCCTCGATGGTGTGCTCCTGGGCCACTACATCCACTTCGATCCCCAGCTCCTGGGCGGTCCTGGCGGTGATGGGACCGATGCAGGCTATAGCAGCCTTCCCTAAGGCGGTTCGCCAACCCGCCCCTACCTCAGCCTCCAAAGCAGAGACCAGGTTGTGCACCGTGGAGGAACTGGTGAAGGTGACGATATCTATCTTTCCATCTAGAACTATCCTCTTGATCTCCGCGCTAGGCTCGCCGGGGAGGGTCCGGTAGGCTATAACCTCATCCACCACGGCTCCTTTGGCTTCCAGTCCTTGAACCAGAGAGGGCCGAGCCAGGTCAGCGCGAGGCAGAAGGATGCGCGCCCCGGCGACATCGCCTATCCCCTCGGCGATGGCCTCCGCCACATACCGCTGAGGCAGATAATCCACTCGCAAGGAGAGCCCTTCCAGTTCACCCGCTGTGGCGGGGCCGATGGCCGCCAATTTCACCCCGGCCAAGGCCCGCACATCCTGCCCCTTGACCAGCAGCCCTTGCATGAAACTCTTCACCCCGTTGACACTGGTGAAAATCACCCAATCGTAGGATGGGAGGCTCTCGATGGCCTCATCTAGAGGTCCAAAATCCTGGGGAGGAGCGGTCCTGATGGTGGGAAACTCCACAGGTTCGGCTCCCAGTTCCCGCAACCTCCCGGATAGGATACTGGCCTGCTCCCGCGAGCGGGTGACCAATACCTGTTTGCCGAAGAGGGGCTTGGTATCGAACCAACGCAGCCTATCTCTCAGGCTAACCACCTCGCCGACGACGATGACCGCCGGAGGCATGATCTCCGCCTCTTTTGCCCTATCTACGATATCCTGTAGGCTGCCAGTCACCGTCTGTTGCCTACCCTCCGTCCCCCAGCGAACTATGGCCACTGGTGTGTCCGGGGGACGGCCGTGCTTTAAGAGTTCCCCCACGATGAGGGGCAAGTTGCCCACGCCCATGAGGAAGACGAGGGTGCCGGCACCGGTGGCTATCTTGGCCCACTCGATGTCCGAGGCTTTGGTGGGATCCTCATGGCCGGTGACCACAGCGAAGGTGCTGGTGTAATCACGGTGAGTCACCGGGATGCCAGCATAGGCTGGAGCGGCGATGGCGCTGGTCACCCCGGGCACCACCTCGAAGGGGATATCCGCCTGGGCCAGGGCTTCTGCCTCCTCCCCTCCGCGGCCGAAGAGGAAGGGGTCGCCTCCCTTGAGGCGAGTGACCGTCTTCCCCTCCCGGGCTTTACGCACCAGGAGGGCGTTGATCTCCTCCTGGGGTAAGGCATGGTGATGGGCGGATTTGCCCACATATATTAGTTCAGCCCCTTCTCTGGCTGCGGTCAACAGCAGGGGGTTGACCAGACGGTCATAGACCACCACCTCAGCTCTTCCGATGCACTTCAAGCCCTTGACAGTAATCAGCCCGGGGTCGCCAGGGCCAGCCCCTACCAGATAGACCACGCCTTTATCGCTCAACTATTACCTCGCCTACTATCTCGTCTGCTCCCCTCTCCAGCAGCCTTTGCGCCAGCATCTCACCCAGGGCCTGGGCATGGCGGGCCGGCCCGACGACTTCATCGCGAAGGAGGCGCTGGCCATCTAAACTAGCCACTATCCCCTTCAAGAGGAGCCTTTCCCCTTCGACAGCGCCATAGGCAGCGATGGGCACGGCACACCCCCCACCGAAAGCGGCCAGAAAGGCTCGCTCCGCTCGTGTTGCCGCCTCAGTGGCGGGATCGTCTATACCTCTCACCAAGGTGGCCGTCTCCTGGTCATCCTCACGTATCTCAACGGCTAGGGCCCCTTGTCCAACGGCAGGCATCATAACCTCTAAAGGCAGGTATTGTGTGATAGCCGAAGCAAGGCCCAAGCGTCGCAGCCCTGCTGCGGCCAGGACCACCGCGTCGTATTCGCCCTCCCGCACCTTGCGCAGACGAGTATCCACGTTGCCCCTGATCTCTCGCACCTCCAGATCAGATCGCGCGGCCAGCAGTTGAGCCCCTCGCCGCAGGCTACCAGTGCCTATCACCGCTCCGGGGGGCAGATCTCCCAACTCCACCCCCAAGGCGGAGACTAGTGCATCCCGCGGGTCCTCACGGGGAGGCACAGCGCCTATGGCTAAGCCGCGAGGCAAAGCCGTGGGAAGGTCCTTTAGGCTATGTACCGCCAGATCGATCTCTCCCGATAGCAAAGCCTCTTCGATCTCCTTGACGAATACCCCCTTGCCGTCAATCCTGGCTAAAGCGACGTGGCGAAAGATATCGCCCCGCGTTTTGACCCTTTTGAGGCGTAGGTCCAACTCTGGATGGAGTTGAGATAAACGTGCCATGACCCCTTCGGCTTGGGCCAAAGCCAAAGGGCTACCTCGGGTGCCTACCACAACTTCTTTGTGATGCGGCTTCGACAAGAAGAACCCCCGTCTAGGAGAGAGATTCCCGGATCCACGGCCCTTGTGGCTAGAAAGTATGCACCGTCGGAAACAGGACGCCACTACCCAGGTAGGTGATGAGAACGGCGACAAAGCCAACTACCAGGATCCAAGCGGAGCGTTTTCCCCGCCACTCAACCACATTGCGGGCATAGAAATACCCCATATATATCAGCCAGGTGGCCAGGGCCATGGTCAACTTCGGGTCCCACAGCCAAAAGATACCCCAAGCCTGCTCCGCCTCCATCGAGCCGGTGATCAGGGCCACAGTCATACAGGGCAGCCCTAGGGCTGAAAGGTTTCGTCCTAGATTCTCTGTGGCCTCTAAAGGTGGCAGGCGGTAGTAGAGGGCGGTGGGCCGCTTATGGCGAAGGATATAGTCTTGGGTCAGATATAGGATAGCGCCTAGGAAGGACAGAGTGAAGAAGCCATAGGCCAGAAAGGAACTGCCCACATGAGCCATCAGCAAAGGACCGTAGAGCAACCACAGGGTCGCCCCAGTTGCCATTCGTAAGGCCAGGCCACCCACCAGGAAACCGATCAGGATGAAGGGGCTCACCCAAGCGCCCCAGGTATCGTAACCATAGCGAAGCTCTAGGACCCAAAAGGCTAGACCTACAATCCAGACGTAGAGCACAAGAGAATGCAAAGGAGTGGCGATGGGCAGGGAATCAAACTTTATGATGTAGGCTAGCAAAAAGATAGTATGCAGAACCCATCCGGCGAAGAAAGTGCTCAAGGCCCAACGACCGAACTTGACCTGGGTAGAGATGAGGTAAAGCTGGTAAAGTATGACCGAGGCGAAATAGACCGCTGCCGCTCCCAGAATCATCCCCAAACTCACCCCATACCCTCCGATGAAATCTTATTCCTTCCCCGATTTACCCTCTGTGGTATCCAGCCCGAAAAGCTCCCGTAAAGCCTCAGCGTATCGATAGCCGTGCCGCCCGTTAGCGTGCTCTTTCAACCGCACCGTGGGCTTGTGTAGTATCTTATTCGTCAGCCCGATAGCCAGAGCCTTCACCACCTCACGCTGTCGGTCGTCCATGGGGCCCAGCCTACGCAGCGCTTTCTGCAACTCAGCCTGGCATATCTTGTCGACGTAGCGTCGCAGATCGGTGATGGTAGGCACCACATCCAAGGTCCGCCACCAAGCCAGAAACTCTTTCATCTCCTGGGTCACGATGGCCTTTACCTTAGGTATCTCCTTCCTTCGCTCCTCGAGGTTGCTCCGTACCACCTCTTCTAGATCATCGATATCATAGAGGTATACGCCGTCTAGCCGCCCCACCTCTGGCTCCACATCTCTAGGCACGGCGATATCTATGATGAAAAGGGGACGATTACGCCGCATGCGCATCGCCTCTTTAACCTCCGAAAGGTGGATGACCGCATGAGGAGCAGCGGTAGAACTGATCACGATATCGGCCTGCCATAGAGCCTGGGCGATGCGCTCGAAATCCACAACTCTACCACCACACTCTTGAGCCAGCGCCTCGGCTTTTCGCCTGGTGCGGTTGATCACCAATACCTGTCCCACACCGCTGGTCACCAAATTGCGCAAGGCCTGCTCGCTCATCTCCCCGGCACCGATGATAAGCGCCCGACAGGTAGAGAGATCCCCAAAAATCTTCTTAGCCAACTCCACAGCCACCGAACTGACGGAGGCGGCGTTACGGCTAATAGCCGTCTCCGTCCGAGCGCGCTTGCCCACAGTGATGGCTTTACGAAAGAGTTTCGATAGGATGGGACCTGTGGCTTTCTCTGCGCTAGCCAGGCGATAGGCCTCCCGCACCTGGCCCAAGATCTCGTTCTCTCCGATCACCATGGAGTCGATCCCCGCCGCCACGGAGAAGAGGTGAGTGACCGCCTCCTCTCCCCGATAGCGGTAAAGGTAATTCTCGAAATCCTGAGAGGGTACCCGACACCTACTGCCGAGAAAGCGCACTAGTTCCTCCCACCCCTCTTGAGAGTCCGTGGCTACGGCGTAAAGTTCGATGCGATTGCAGGTGGAAAGGATGGCCCCTTCAGTCAGGGGCCCGTCGCTCTGTTCCGCTTTTTGAGCCAAGGCTATCAACGTCTCACGCAGTTTAGTGCCCGAGAGGGCCAGCCTCTCTCGCACTTCTACCGGCGCCACTTCATGGTTCAGGCCAATAGCGATGATCTCCACCCTACACCTTACCTCTTTACAGGCACCCTTCCAAGTAGGTAGCCACGATGACCTTGGCCCTCTCTCGGGCTTCCTGCTCCTTCCCCTCCCTCAGCAGTTCCAGGAGGTCCGAATCAACCAGCCTATACCAGAGATCGCGACGCTTCTCAGAGGGGCACGCATCAATGATCCACTCCCGCAGGTCACCTAAGATATCGAGCAAGGAGGCGTACTCTGGTCCGAAGAGGCTCTCCAACCGCTGCCGGACGCGCGCCGCTAGGGCTGGACTTCGACCCTCGGTGGAGATGCCAATGATCAACGAGCCACGACGCACCACCGCCGGGACTAGGAAGTTACACAAGGAAGGCTCATCAACTACGTTCACCAAGATCTTTCGCGCCTCCGCCTCTTGGAAGATAGCGCGGTTAGTGACGGGATCATCGGTAGCAGCGATAGCCAGAAAGGCTCCCTCTAGGTCTCCGTCTCGGTAGGCCCTTGCCAGATGGTCTATGGCCCCCCTTGCCGCCAACTGCCGCAGACCCTTGGTTAAAGTCGGGCTGATAACCTGCACCTTCGCCTGCGCCTCCAAGAGGGAAGAGACCTTTCGCTCAGCGACCTCTCCACCGCCAACCACTACGCAAAGGACCCGGTGGAGCTGACTCAAATAGATCGGGTAACCGCTCATGCCTAACCTCGTGACACGCCGGAAAAACCACCTTCTCTGTAGGCGGTGCAAAGGAGCTCATCCCTGAAATATTGCATTCGCCGATGGAGGGGCCCTTGGGGTGATCCCGCCCTTCCCTGTAACCGCGGGAGGTTGAAGCGATCTTCCATGGCCGAATCTCTAAAAGGCGAAAACGCCTTTGCTCTTCTCTTTCAACCCAGTACGGGCAGCCAACGGTCCAAATTGCATGCCCAGCGCTCGCCGTTTCTCCAAAAGGCCGCTTGAGCCATGGGGAGCCGTTGCCTGTTTAGAGAGCAGATCCGATAGATGACGACCTGTCCTGTCCAAGTCGAAAGGCAAACGAATTATACCACACGGCGGCGAAAATACAATCAAAGACCGAGGGAATCGTTGGCAAAACCGCTTCGAACGAGCCCCAGATCGATCTAGTAATTGCGGTCCACACTTTTGATGCTATCATGTGGTATGTTGAGGCCTGACAGGCTTCAACCGCCCCGTCTCGTCGACCAAGGTAATGTGTGTCAGGCTGAGCAGGTAGCGATGGGGTCT
>JBHIDN010000096.1:0-5844 GCA_046760125.1 Anaerolineae bacterium | reverse complement strand
GCGGTGAACTGGAGGCGGGAGGAATCGGCGATCTCTCGTCCTGCCTTTTCGATCCCCTCCACGGTGGTGGTGAAGGGACGGTAGGGGTTGACCACCAAGTACATGGCGTAACCTACCTTCTCAAGGTGGGAACTGAACTGCCCCATGCTCCTGGCGCCCGGGGCCGATCCTCCCATATCCACCACTACTCGACCATTCTGCCCCCCTAGTGCTCCCCAGATCTGGGGGGTGATGGCCGGGAGATCGATATCCCCCAAATCGGTAGGGGTTATCACCTTCAACCCCTTTTCCCTTAACCTCTCCTCCACCTCACGAACCCGAAGGTAGGTGGTCACCACATCGAGGTCTACCAGGGTGACCGCATGACCATCCTCAGCCAAGTGAAGGGCGTAATTGATGGCCGTCTCCGTCTTTCCACTGCCGAAGGGGCCGGCGAAGACGACCACTGGTCTTTCCGTCACCTCTCGCTTTACAAGAATAGTTAGTGACCTCGCTTGCTCTTCTCCTTCCGGAGGCAACAATGCTTATACTTCTTCCCGCTACCACAGGGACAAGGGTCGTTCCGTCCCACCTTCTCCTTGGCCGTGGCCATTGGCTTCCTTCCCGAGGCCTGAGCGCCAGCCTCTCTTACCTCCCGCATGGGGCGGGGAGCAGGTTGCCGAACCACCTCCGCATGGTAGATGAGGCGGGCTACATCCTGCCGGATGTTAGCCATGAGGGCCTGGAACATCCCGTAGGCTTCGGTCTTGAACTCCACCAGGGGGTCCCTTTGGCCGAAAGCCCGGAGTCCCACGCCTTGCCGCAACTCGTCCAGGGCGGTAAGGTGTCTTATCCATAAGTTGTCCACCACCCGCAAAAGCACCAACCGTTCCACCCGGGAGATCAGTTCGCGTCCTAGACGTCGCTCCTTCTCATCGTAATATTTCTCCGCCAATCCCAGAAGATCGTCCTCTATCTCCTGAGAGGAGAGGCCCTCCCAACGGCGAGGGGTAAAATTGGGGGGGAAGGGCAAGATAGCCCGGGCTGCAGTAAAGAGCCCCTCGAGGTCCCACTCCTCCGGGTGACCTCCAGTATAGACCCCCACCAGGTCGCCCAACTCCTCGCTCACCATATCCATGATGATGGGGCGCAGACTCTCCTCGCCTAAGATCTTCCGCCTCTGATCGTAGATGACCTGTCTTTGCTTATTGATTACGTCGTCGTATTCGAGGAGGTGCTTGCGGATATCGAAGTTATAACCCTCGACCTTAATTTGGGCGTTCTCGATGGACTTGGAGACTAGATTGTGCTCGATGGGGATATCCTCCTCCACCCCCAGTCTGTCCATGAGGCCAGCCACGGTAGAGCCCCCGAATCGGCGCATCAGGTCATCTTCCAAGGATACATAGAAACGGGAGGAGCCCGGGTCACCTTGGCGGCCAGAACGGCCCCGCAACTGGTTATCTATGCGGCGCGCCTCGTGCCGTTCGGTGCCCAAGACATGCAACCCACCCAAAGCCAGCACTTTCTTTTTGTCCTCCTCGCAGATCGCCCTGGCCTCCCTTAAAGCCTCCTCCCATTGCTCTTGCGTTATCTCGGTGAGTTCCACACCCCGCTTGCGGAGCATCTCCCGGGCCAACTCCTCGGGGTTCCCTCCTAAGAGGATGTCCACGCCTCGACCCGCCATGTTAGTGGCGATGGTGATGGCTCCTGAACGGCCGGCTTGGGCGATGATATGGGCCTCTCTCTCATGGTGCTTGGCGTTGAGCACCTGGTGGGGTATCCCCTTCCGCTTCAGCATGTCGGAGAGCGCTTCCGATTTCTCGATGAATATAGTCCCCACCAAGACCGGCTGTCCCCTTTCATGCAGTTCCTCGATCTCCTTCACTACCGCCCGGAACTTAGCCCTTTCGGTCTTATAGACCAAATCTGGCTGGTCGAGGCGGATCATCGGCTTGTGGGTGGGGATGACCATCACATCGAGGCCATAGATCTTGTCCAACTCCTCAGCCTCGGTGGCAGCGGTACCGGTCATGCCCGCCAACTTCTCGTACATGCGGAAATAGTTCTGGAAGGTTATGGTGGCCAGTGTCAGGGACTCCCGCTGTATTGGCACCCCTTCTTTGGCCTCGATCGCCTGATGGAGCCCCTCGGAGTATCGCCGCCCATACATCAGCCGACCGGTGAACTCATCGACGATGATTACCTGTCCATCCTTAACGATGTAATCCCTGTCGCGCTTGAAGAGCACTTGGGCCCGAAGGGCTTGCTCCAGGAAGGCGGTCAAATGATAATGCTCTGGGGAGTAGAGGTTGTCGATGCCCAGCCAACTCTCCATCTTGGAGATCCCATCTTCGGTAAGGGTCACGATCCTGGCCTTTTCATCGACCGTGTAATCTTCTTCCGGGCGAAGCCTGGGGACCAACCTGGCGAAGCGGAGATAATTCTCGCCCGACTCCTCGGCGGGGCCAGAGATGTGGAGAGGGGTGCGGGCCTCATCGATGCGGATGTAGTCCACCTCATCTACGATAGCGTAATGGTGCCCTCGTTGGACGCATTGGGAGAGGTCCCAGACCATATTGTCCCGTAGGTAGTCGAAGCCGAACTCGTTATTGGTGCCGTAGGTTATATCCGCGGCATAGGCTTCCTGGCGGGAGACGGGGCGAAGGTTGAGGAAGCGTTCGTCGGTAGCCGGATAGTCGGGATCGAAGAGGAAAGATGAGCGTTCGGGATCGGCGGCCAAAGACTGGATACAACCCACCGATAGCCCCAGCATATGGTAGATGGGCCCCATCCACTGGGTATCCCGCTTGGCCAAATAGTCGTTGACGGTGACTAGGTGGGCTCCTTTTCCCTCCAGGGCGTTAAGGTAAAGGGACAAAGTAGCGACGAGGGTCTTCCCCTCGCCGGTTTTCATCTCTGCCACCTTTCCCTGGTGAAGGACTACGCCCCCCATCAGTTGCACGTCGAAATGGCGCAAGCCTATGGTTCGTTTGGAGGCCTCACGGACGGCGGCGAAGGCCTCGGGGAGGAGTTCGTCCATCGTCTCGCCGGCATAGAGACGACCTTTGAACTCGGTGGTCTTATCCTGGAGTTCCTCGTCAGTGAGCCTCTCGAACTTCGACTCTAAAGCGTTGATTTCGTCGACGATAGGCTCAAGTCTCTTCAGTTCTCGCTCGTTGGGGTCGCCAACGACTCTGGTCAAGATATTCTTAAACATCGATGTACCAATTATCTATTATACCACAAACACCAACCCTCACGCTAAGAGAGGGTTGTTACCAAAGGGATACAAGATAGGAGAGCACTCTCCGTCCTTGGAGATGGGAGAAGGTTGAAAGATGGCGGAAACGCAAGAGCCCCTACTCCCCGAACATCTCCCCTACGGAGATGCCTAAGTGAATCCGCCTTATCACCTCCCCTAGGAGGGGACCCACGGAGAGGATGGTCATCTTATCTAGCCTCTTTTGAGGGGGCACGGGGACGGTATTGGTGATCACCAGTTCCTTCAGGTTCATCTTCTTCAACCGGTCTGCGGCCGGGCCAGAGAGGACGGCATGGGTGACGCAGGCGTAGATATCCTCCACACCTTCTTCCCTCAGTAGGTTCACCGCATCCTCTAGAGTCGCCGCTGTATCTATCTCGTCGTCGAAGATGATGGCGTTCTTCCCCTTCACGTCGCCTATGAGGTTGAAGACCTCCGTCTTGGAGTTGTCGGGCAGACTGATACGCCGCTTCTCGACGATGGCCAGGGGCAGATCCAACTTCTCGGCGAAGTTGCGAACCTTCTTGGAAGCGCCGATGTCCGGGGCCACCACTACGGAGTTAGGTACCGCCTTCTCCACGAAGTGGTCGCTCAACATGTGAAAGGCGGTGATATCGTCCACCGGGATGGTGAAGAACCCTTGGATCTGTCCGGCGTGGAGGTCGATGGTCAAGAAACGATCGGCTCCGGCCACGGTGATCATATCGGCTATCAGCCGCGCGGTGATGGGCACCCGCGGTTGATCCTTCTTATCGGTGCGGCCGTAGGCGTAGTAGGGTACCACCGCTGTGATCCGCCCCGCCGAATCCCGTCTCAGACAATCGATAAAGATCAAGAGTTCCATAATATTATCGTTCACTGGCGAACAGGTGGGCTGGATGAGGAAAACGTCTTGGGAGCGAACGCTGTCACGGAGTCGCACGAAGATATTCTCGTTGGGGAATTGAAAAACGTCCGCCTCTCGCAGGGGAACCTCCAAGTAGTCGGCTATCTCTCGGGCCAACGCGGGGTTGGCGGTGCCTGAGAAGATGGCTAACTCTCCGTACATCTGCTCTCCCTCAGTGGTCAGGTGGATCATCTCTATCTCCTTCGAACTCCTGGCGTAGGATGCCCATCAAAATCTCGTTTTGGTATCGCCCGGCGCGGAAGAGAGATTCCCGAAGGACCCCCTCCTGGCGGAAGCCACACTTCTCGTAGCATCGTATGGCCCGCTTATTGAAGTCGAAAACGCTTAAGTAGAGGCGATGGAGGTTGAGCTCCTCAAAGGCGAAACGGAGGAGCGCCTTGATAGCATCGGTGCCGTAACCCTGATCCCAATACCCCTTCTCGCCGATCACGATTCCTAGAGTGGCCTTGCCATCTTTGTGGTCTATCTCGTGCAGGCCGATGTTGCCGATATGCACTCCCTTCTCCGTCTCGATGGCGAAGATGCGACTCTTCTCATCGGTCAGTTGTCTCTCGAACCATCTCTCCTCTCCCACAGGGGTCCTGTAAGGACTCGGAGAAGGAGAGGGGGAAGGGGGTTCGACCTAGGTACCGTTGCACCTGGGGATCATTGAGCCACTTGAGGAAGGTGGGGATATCCCCCCTCTCGATGGCCCGGAGCCTACCCCTCTTTCCCGAGATCACCCCAAGACTCCAATAGTTTTTCCGCCGCGGTGTAGGGATCGAGTTCCCGATCGGCGATTCGGCGCATCATCCCTTCCCACTCCCCCTCCTTCAAACGAGAGAACAATCGTCTGAAAAGCGCCTCTTCTATGATTCGCTTCACCTCCTCCTCGCTCCGCTCTCGGTTCTTCAACTCTAATTGCCCGCTCTTCTTGAGATACCCCAGGTGCTCTTTGAGAGCATCGACTACGGCTTCCATCCCCTCGCCGCGGATGGCTACCGTCTTGAGGATGGGGGGCCTCCACCCCTCATCTTCAGCCTGGTTCATATCCAAGAGATAGTTCAGAGTGGCCGCGGCTCCCTCTGCCCCTTCCCGGTCGGCCTTGTTCACCACGAAGATATCAGCGATCTCGAACAGCCCGGCCTTGATAGCCTGGATCTCGTCTCCCAGACCGGGGGCCACTACCACGACGACGGTATGGGCCGCTCGTGCGATCTCCACCTCCGACTGGCCCGCCCCTACGGTCTCTATGAAGATCAGATCTTGGCCCAAAGCGTCGAGAACCTTCACCACATCGTGGGTGGCTCGGGCTAAGCCGCCCAGACTGCCCCGAGTGGCCATGCTGCGGATGAATACCCCCTCGTCGGTGCTCAACTCCTGCATCCGGATGCGGTCTCCCAGAAGAGCACCGCCGCTGAAGGGGCTCGTGGGGTCCACAGCTACGATGCCCACCTTCTCCCCCCGGGCCCTGATCTTTTTCGTCAACTCACCGACTAGAGTGCTCTTGCCCGTCCCCGGGGAACCGGTCACCCCTACGATATGGGCTCGCCCGGTATGGGGATAGAGGGCAGCCAACAGCCTTGGGGCTTGAGAGGTATCGTTCTCTATCAGGCTCATCAGGCGAGCCGCAGCCCTTCGATCTCCAGCCAGAAGTCACTCCACTATCTCCAAGGCTAGGACCTCTTGAGGATCTGGTTGATCGATTCCACTA
>JBHIDN010000095.1:0-5863 GCA_046760125.1 Anaerolineae bacterium | reverse complement strand
TGGATGAGGTTCCTCACCGCCCTTTTCAGTTCATTGGCCACGACGGGGGAGGTGGTGGAGAAATCCCCTCGGATGGTCCCCGGGTCGGCGTCCGCTGGCAGGGTGAAGCCGCATAGTTTCCTCACCACGCTGATGGCGTGGGCCCCCTCTATGACGCAGGCCACGATGGGGCCAGAGGTGAGATAATCCACGTTCCAGCCCTTGATCATCTCCCCGATCTCCATGGGGTCGTCCGTGCCTATCTCCTGAATGGGGTCCTTGCCATGTTCCCGGTAACTCTGAAGCGTCTTCTCTCCCATCCCCCTTATCCATTCCGGGGTGTTAGGGTAATGGTTCTCGGCGAACTCCCGAGATATCTTTACCATCTTGAGGGCTACGATCTTGAGCCCGGCATCCTCGAACCTGGTGAGGATCTTTCCCACCAGCCCCCTTTTGACCGCGTCGGGCTTCAGAAGGACCAGAGTCCTCTCATAGAAACTGGACATATCCTCGCTCTTTCTCCTCAGATTTTCAATCTTTGCCGCAGCCAGCGGTACTTCTCCAAAGCCTCCTCGAGGCGGCCACTTTTCATGTAGGCGTCTCCCAGGAGTTGTTGGGTAGGCAAGTGTTCTGGGGTCTCTTGGGCTGCGGCCTCCAGATCCTCGATCACCTCTCCGATGAGCGTAGCCTCAGAGTGGATGATGGTGCGGTAATGAGTTAAGGCTTCGTCACGCTCTCCCTGGGCTAGATAGGCCCGGGCTAGTCCCAGCCGAGCCTCGTGATCTTCTGGCTCAGCGGCCAAGCGATCTAGGTATCCCTCTATGGTGGTAGGCGGGGCCTCCTCTATGATCTCAGTAGGAGCCTCCTCTACTATCTCTTCCGCGATAGGCGGGGCCTCTTCGATGGTCACTTCCTCTTCTATCGGCTGGGCAGGAAGCGCCTCCGCTAACTCCACCTCTTCTTCGGCGAGGGGGGGCGCTTCCACCCGTTCTGCCTCCTCGACTACCTCTTCAGGGGCCTCTTCTTTCAACTCTCGCAGCCAGTCAGGAACCTCCTCCGGTGGTGTGGGCGGTGCTACCTCCTCTTCTACTTCCTCCCCGGGCTTCGGGGCCAGCCTCTCCAACCAATCGGGTACCTCCGGTACCTCCTCGGGCGGTGGAGCCTCCTCCGGGACCTCTTTCAACTCTCGCAACCAGTCAGGCGCTTCCTCCAGGGGAGGGGCAGCCTCGGGGACCTCTTCCGTCGGGGGCTCTTCCTCGCCCAGGACGGGAGGTACCTCCTCGATGATCTCGGGCGGCAACTCTTCCGCTTCTACCTCCTCGGCTGTGACCTCGTGCAACCTCCGCAGCCAGTCGGGCATCTCTTCCTCTGCCATCTCCTCCACCGCTTCTTCAGGCTCAGGCGGAGGTGCCATCTCCGTGGGCAGGGCTACCTCCTCCACCTCTGGCACCAGTGGTGGGATGGGTATCTCCTCCAGGCGAGGGAGGAGGACTCTCTCTGGCGGCAGAGGTGAGGCTTTGCCGAAGAGTTCCTGAGCCACTCCGTTCTCGGGGTCTAAGGCTTGGGCCCGGACGAGGAGGATCTCGCCTTCTTCCTCTTGGCCGCTTTCCTTCCAGATGAGCCCCAGGATAAGGTTAGCCTTTAGGCAGTTGGGAAGGAGTTCTAGGATCTCCTGACAAGTCTCAGCGGCCTCCCGGCGACGGCCCTCCCGCCACAACGCTTCGGCTAGAGCCGCTTTCAGATCGACGCGGTCGGGGTCCTCTTTGAGAAGAGGTCTCAACTCAGTGATGGCGCGGTCGTAGAGGCCTTCTCTCAAGTAGAGGCGAGCGAGGGCTGCCGGGGTGAGTTTGACCCTGGGTGGCTCCACGCCCTCCCGTTCGCCGTAGAGCCGTTTCAGTTCCTGGCGTATCTCCGTATTGCCAGGGGCCATCTCGAAGGCTCGTTCCAGATGCCAGATCGCTTCCTCTAGTTCCTTTTTCTCATCATGCACCACCGCTAGCCCCACGTGGGCGATCACATCCTCCGGATCGGCGCCCAAGACCCTGGTGAAAAGGCTAGCCGCTTCATCATACTCCTCCCTCTCCAGGGCGGCCTCTCCCAGCAGCCGATAGGGCATGATGTATTTGGGGAACCGCTCTAGGATATGGCGACAGATGGCTATAGCCTCATCGATGGATTGGGCTTTGATCAACTCCTTCACTTCGTCGCAATATTCGCCTAGTCCTATTTCAGCCATTTTCTCCCCCCCACTTCTAAAGCCAGGCTTTTACTTATTATGAGGCCCCTTGGCCCAAATGTCAACGTCTAGGCAAGGTGATGGACGCCTTTCACATTTTGGAGGAGATCATCTATGGAGGGGGATCTACCAGGCGCGGGGCCCAAAGGGTCTTCGGCCTCCTCTCTCCTGAGAGCGGCGAAGGTGGCCAAAACGGAATGGCTCAAGGCCCCTAAATCATAGCCCCCTTCTAGGGTTAGAACTAAGCGGCCTTGGCAGAGTTCCTCCGCCAGGGAGACCAGAGCGGTGGTCAGGCGATGGAACCCGGCAGTGGAGAGGCGCATCCCTGCCAAGGGGTCGGCCCAATGGGCGTCGTAGCCTGCGGAGACGAGGATCAGTTCCGGGTTGTACCGGCGAGCCAGAGGGAGAAGAATCTCCTCGAAGACCTGAGCGTATCCCTCATCACCAACTCCGGAAGGCAGGGGAACGTTGACGGTGTAGCCTTCTCCTCTCCCTTGTCCCCTTTCCTTCCAGTGGCCGGTTCCGGGGTAATGAGGATATTGATGGGTAGAGAAATAAAGGACATCATTTCTTTCATAGAAGGCATCTTGAGTACCGTTGCCATGGTGGACGTCGAAGTCGGCGATGAGTATCCTAGACAGACGGTGTTTCTCGATGGCGTATTGAGCCGCCAAAGCCACATTGTTGAAGAGGCAAAAGCCCATTCCCCGATCCCGGAGGGCGTGATGACCTGGGGGGCGGACGAGGGCGAAGGCGTTATCCACCTGGCCCGTAAGCACCGCCTCCACGGCGTTGATTAGACCTCCGGCGGCCATCAAGGCAGCCTCATAGGAGTGGGCGTTCACGTATGTATCAGGGTCTAGCATGCCCCCACCAGATTCGGCGACCATTTCTACCCGCTGGATATAGTCTGGGTCATGCATGGTGGAGAGGATCTCCAGATCGAGGGGGGTGGCTTCTATGGAGGTCAGTCGGGCCAGGGTTCCTGAACTTTCCAGAGATTGCATTATCCTTTGCAACCTTTCCTTGCGCTCCGGATGGCCGGGGATGTTGTGTTCCAGATATAGGGGATGGAAAACGTAGCCCGTGGTCATCGGTCAGTTCCCCCTTTTGCTAGGGCGTAGAGAACGCGGAAGTTGGCGGGGATCCCTTCTGGAGTAGCCAACTCTCGAATACGGGAGAGGAAAGCTTCAATGAACTCTTGACGTTCGTTCTTTGATAACCGCTCCAGCATCACCTCTATGGGCCCCACGGAGAGGGTGAACTCCCAGACCTCCGAGGCCTCTCGGAAGGGGAGGTCGTACCGCTCTTCGACTATCTCGATGTCAGAGAAACCCGCTGAGGTGAGGAGGGCTTCTATAGCCTCGGGCCTCCAGGCGATGGGGTTGGGTACTACAGGCCGGAGGCCGTACTCTCTTATCGTCTCCCCTAAGATGGGCCAGGGGGGGACGATGGCCCCTTTTCCCCAAAGGGAGAGGCCCAATTTCCCTCCTGGCACAAGCACGCGGCGCATCTCCGCCAGGGCCCTCCGCATATCGGGGAAGAAAAAGAGGGCGAAGCTGCAGGTCAGGGCGTCAAAGGAGTTATCGGGGAATTCCAGGTTTTGAGCCTCCATACAGGCGCAAGTGATATTGGAAAGGCCACGCTTATTGGCTTCCTTCTCCGCCTCGGCCACCATGCAGGGGGAGTAATCGGTGGCCGTCACGTGGCCGGAGGGGCCTACCTGCTTGGCGGCGGGGATAGCCACTGCCCCCCTACCACAGGCCACATCCAAGAGCCTATCTCCCGGCTTCAGGCTCATCAACTCCAAGAGCCTCTGGGCAGAAATAGAGAAGATGGGAGGCCCCGCCTGGCCATATTTAGGAGCAGTGCGGTCCCAGCAGGCTAAGACCGTCTTATCACTCCACTCTTTTCGCGACATCTACATCCTGGGGTAGCCAACTAGGATATCGTAGTGAACCCCAGTATAACAAAAGCGGGCCGAGGTATCAACGCCTCGGCCCGTGTTTGCTCAGTATGTGTGCCCTACTGCTCGCTACCGGGTGAACTGCCTGAGGTGGGGGCCACCGCTGGCTCCTCTATTATCAAAGGCTGGGCCTCTTTCTTGCTGTACTGGATGGCTACGGCCACTATGGCCAGGAGCACCACCACGCCTATGTAGATATAAGGCTTTAGGGCCGCGTTCTTGGAGGTGGTCACTATTAGGGGGGCGATGATGACCGAGACCAGGTTGATGACCTTGATCATGGGGTTAAGGGCTGGCCCGGAGGTATCCTTCAGGGGGTCGCCCACTGTGTCGCCCACCACCCCGGCCTTATGAGCCTCGGAGCCCTTGCCCCCATAGAGGCCATCTTCGATGCTCTTCTTGGCGTTGTCCCAAGCCCCTCCAGCGTTGGCCATGAAGACGGCCAGGAGTTGCCCGCTCAGGATGGTCCCCGCCAGGAAGGCCCCCAAGGCCATCTCGTTGAGCAAGAAGCCTACGATGATGGGCGAGAGCACGGCTAGAAGCCCCAGGCTGAGCAGTTCCTTCTGGGCCGCTGCCGTGCAGATGGTCACCGCCTGGGCGTAGTCAGGCTTGACCGTCCCCTCCATGACCCCCGGGATCTTGAATTGGCGACGCACCTCGGTGATGATCAGCGAGGCGGCCCGTCCCACAGCCCGTATGGTCAAGGAACTGAAGAGGAAGGGAATGGCTCCGCCGATGAGCATTCCCACGAAGACCGTGGGATCGACGATATTGATGGCGAAGACCCCCGTGCCCGTCTCCTCAGCAAAGGAGCCGAAGAGGCAGACGGCGGCGATGACCGCAGAGCCGATGGCGATCCCCTTGGTGATGGCCTTAGTGGTGTTGCCCACGGCGTCCAGTTCGGCCACTATCTCTCGGGCCTCAGGCTCCATGTTGGCCATCTCGGCGATGCCTTGGGCGTTATCGGAGATGGGGCCGAAGGCATCCATGGAGATATTGTTCCCGGTCAGCGTGAGCATACCGATGCCGGTAAGGGCTATACCATAAAAGACCAAGGCCGGCTCCCCAGCGAAGATGATCACCGAGGTCATGATCGATATGCCGATGACCAGGATAGCCCAAACGGTGCTCTCGTAACCCGCGGCCAGGCCGTGGAGGATGGTAGTGGCCGAGCCGGTCTGGGTGGAGCGAGTGATCTCTTGCACCGGTGCGTGCTCTTTACTAGTGAAGTACTCGGTGAGTTTGTTGATGACCACCGCTAGGAGGATACCGCTCAAGGTAGCCCAGAAGAAGCGGAGATCCTTGGCGTAGAACCAGGCCAGAAGGAAAAAGCCGAGGATGGAAGTGGCCGCCGAGACGTTGAAACCAAGAAGGATAGCCCCCATAGCGTCTTGCTTTCCGCCCCGGCTGCGCACAGCGTAGGTGCCGATGATGGAGGAGAGCACCCCCATGGCCCGCACCAGGAGGGGGAAGACTATCCAACGATAGTCGTGCATATCTTGCACCACATATTTCATGACCCCGATGCCCAGGATCATGGCTGAGACGATGGTCACCTCGTAGGATTCGAAGATATCGGCGGCCATCCCCGCGCAATCCCCCACGTTGTCGCCTACCAGGTCCGCAATTACAGCCGCGTTACGAGGGTCATCCTCAGGGATGCCCGCCTCCACCTTGCCCAC
>JBHIDN010000094.1:0-5913 GCA_046760125.1 Anaerolineae bacterium | reverse complement strand
AAGACACGGTTATGTATCCCCATATCGAGGCTGTACGACAATTAGTGGGCTGTGGCGAGTTGGTAAAGAGAGTTTCAGAAGCATTGAACAGGCTTTGACGGCCGCTATGAGCGGCGGCGCAGTACGATGTCGGATGGTCAAATATAGTTCACATCAGGCCAAAAACCACGGTTTCAAGAAGGTAAAACAAGGGACGGTTATCACGGCCGGAAGTTTTAAGGGAGGTGCAAGATGGCGGTGAAGATAAAAAGGTTGGTTAGGGCCCCGCGGGGCACCACGTTGACCTGCAAGGGGTGGGGGCAAGAGGCTGCCATGCGGATGCTGATGAACAATCTGGATCCCGAGGTGGCGGAGAAGCCAGAGGAACTCATCGTCTATGGTGGCCGGGGGAAAGCGGCCCGCAACTGGGAATGCTATGAGGCTATGGTGGCCACCCTCAAGGAGTTAGAGAACGACGAGACCCTCTTGGTGCAATCCGGTAAGCCGGTAGGCGTCTTTGCGACCCATCCCGATGCGCCCCGGGTGCTTTTAGCCAACGCTAACCTGGTTCCCGCCTGGGCCACTCAGGAGTATTTCGATGAACTGGACGCCCAGGGGCTCATCATGTATGGTCAAATGACCGCTGGCTCGTGGATCTACATCGGCACGCAAGGGATCCTCCAAGGGACCTACGAGACTATGGGGGCCGCAGCCGAGAGGGCCTTTGGGGGCAGCCTCAAAGGGAAGTTCGTCCTCACGGCAGGGTTGGGAGGGATGGGAGGAGCCCAACCCTTAGCCATCACCATGAACGAGGGGGTGGGGCTCATCGTGGAAGTGGACCCGGCCCGGGCCCAGCGCAGGCTAGATACAGCCTACGTTGACTTGGTGGTCGAAGACCTCGATGAGGCTCTGGAGTTGGTACAAGAGGCCCTGGCCAAGGAGGAGCCCCGTTCCGTGGGGCTGGTAGCCAACGCGGCAGATATCTATCCTGCGCTGGTGGAGTGGGGAGTGATACCCGATCTGGTGACCGACCAGACCCCGGCCCATGACCCTCTCAGTTACGTGCCCAGAGGCCTTTCCTTGGTGGAGGCTGATGAATTGAGGGAGAAAGACCCCGCCGAATATACCAAGCGGGCTATCGAGTCGATGGGGGTTCATGTCGAGGCGATGTTGGAGTTCCAGAAGAAGGGCGCGGTGGTCTTCGACTATGGGAACAATATCCGGCAGCGGGCCCTGGAGGCCGGTGTGAAGGATGCCTTCGACTTCCCTGGTTTCGTCCAGGCCTATATCCGGCCCCTTTTCTGCCAAGGGAAAGGCCCCTTCCGTTGGGTGGCCCTCTCCGGTGATCCTCAAGATATCTACCGGACCGACGAGGTGGTCACCAAAGAGTTCGCTTACGATGAGCATCTGGTGCGCTGGATAAGGATGGCCCAGAAGAAGGTGAAGTTTCAGGGGTTGCCAGCCCGCATCTGTTGGTTGGGATACGGTGAGCGGGCCAAGTTCGGCCTTCTCATTAACGAGATGGTCGGTCGGGGAGAGATATCGGCGCCCATCGTCATCGGGCGGGACCATCTGGATGGAGGCTCCGTCGCTTCCCCCAACCGGGAGACGGAGGGGATGAGGGATGGCTCCGACGCCGTCTCTGACTGGCCTCTCTTGAACGCCCTCTTGAACGCCGTCTGCGGAGCCACCTGGGTTTCCTTCCATCATGGCGGCGGGGTAGGGATCGGCTATTCGCAGCACGCCGGGCAGGTGATCGTTGCCGATGGGACGCCGGAGGCGGCGGTGCGACTGGAGAGGGTCCTCACCGCCGACCCCTGGACGGCCATCATCCGCCACGTGGACGCCGGGTATCCAGAGGCGATAAAGACCGTCAAGAAGCAGGGGCTCAAGATACCGATGATGAAGTAGCCAGGTGGATGCCATCCTCGAAGGGACGCATGAAGGTCGACTTATTGATCCATAGCGCAGGGCAACTTCTAACCCTCGCCTCCAAGGGCCCAAAAGTTGGCCCGGCCATGGGCGATCTGGGCCTCCTCGAAGATGGAGCCCTAGCCATAAAAGATGGCTGGATCGTCCTGTTGGGCAAAAGTAGTGAGGTCAGGGCTCAGGTGGAGGCGAAGGAGGAGTTCGATGCCTCTGGTCAGGTAGTTATGCCTGGCCTCGTCGATCCCCACACCCACCTGGTCTTTGCCGGCTCCAGGGTCGATGAGTTCGAGATGCGCCTGAAGGGAGCCACCTACCTGGAGATCATGGCTGCCGGTGGGGGGATCATGAGTACCGTGCGGGCCACCCGGGAGGCCAGCATGGAGGAGTTGCTGGCTCAAAGTCGGCGGCGGCTGGATAGGATGTTGGCCCATGGCACCACCACCGCTGAGGTCAAGACCGGCTATGGGCTCACTTTCGAGGATGAGATCAAGATGCAGGCCGCTATCGCCTTTTTAGATAAGGAACATCCTATCGATCTTGTGCCCACATTTCTTGGTGCCCACGCTGTGCCCACCGAATACGCTGGTCGTTCCGATGATTATATAGACTTAGTAATCCAAAAGATTTTGCCACCGATAGCCCAACCTGGAGAATTCGGCTTTCACACCGAGGACGGCCGACGCTTCACCGTGCGGCCCCAGGTTCCCTTCTGCGACGTCTTCTGCGATGAGGGTGCTTTCACCCTCGCCCAATCTCGGCGGGTACTGGAAGCAGCCAAAGCCTGGGGCATGGGTTTGAAGATCCACGCCGATGAGTTCAAAACCTTGGGGGCAGCGGCCTTGGCGGCGGAACTGGGAGCGACATCCGCTGATCATCTGATTTGTACCCCTGAAGAGGAAGTAAGGCTTTTAACGGAGGCTGGGACCATCGCCGTGCTCCTTCCTGGCACCCCTTTCGGCCTAGGGGAGGAACGTTATGCCCCTGCTAGACGGATGATAGAGTTGGGTCTGCCCGTGGCTTTGGGCACAGATCTCAACCCTGGAACTTGTTGGTGCGAATCTATGCAGTTCGTCATCGCCCTGGCCGCAAGGAAGATGAGTATGACCCCTGCCGAAGCCATCGTCGCTTCCACCCTAAACGCGGCCTATGCCCTGGGGAAAAAAGCGGAGGTGGGGAGCCTGGAGGTAGGAAAGGTGGCCGACATCCTGATCCTAGAGACCTCCGACTACCGGGATTTGGCCTATCGCTTCGGTGGGAACCTGGTGGCCAAGGTCTTCAAGGGAGGTCAATCTGTCTGGCCCAAGGAGGTCGATTGAGTTGCGAATCGACCTCCACGTGCACACCGCCTATTCCTACGATTGCTGGATGTCCCTGGAGAGGGTAATAAAGGCTGCCAGGAGAAACGGGCTGAACGGCATCGCCGTCATCGACCACAACGAGATCGAGGGGGCGAAGCGGTTGGCTGAGGTGGCTCCCTTTCCCGTGATCGTAGGGGAAGAGGTGGTGACCAGGGAGGGGGAGGTGGCGGGCCTATTTCTCAGAGAGAGGATACCACCAGGCTTATCTTTAGAGGAGACGGTGGCCCGGATCAAAGAGCAAGGTGGGTTAGTCTACGCCACTCACCCTCTGGCTCGGGACGTGCCCAAGAGCGTGGGACGCGAGGCCCTGGAGTCGATCATAGATAGGATAGATATCATCGAAGGTTTCAACGCCCGCATTCGTCATAAATCCGATAACGAGGGAGCGAAAGAGATAGTCCGAAGGCACGGGATCGCCGTGGCCGCAGGGAGCGATGCTCATTTCCCCTGGGAGGTGGGGCGAGCAGGTATCGAGATTGCCCCCTTCTCTACCCCTCAGGAGTTCTTGGAAAACCTCCGCCAGGCCCAAATATTTGGCCGGCGAACTCCTTACCTCTTCGCCGGCCTCACATACATCATCTGGTATGCCCATAGGTTTCTAAAGCGGTTATAGACGAGTCTCCAGGAACCCCTCGATCTGAGCCACCAGTTCCTCTGCTCTCTCTTCGAAGCCCCCTATCTGCTCCTCGAAGGCCCTAGCCAGTTCCTCATCGGCGAGGGAGGTGGCGTTGGTTCGCACGTTGAGGGCTGAGCCGCGCACCGCGGCTTTCGCCATCTGGGCTGCCGTCCCCGTGTCGGGCAGGACGTTGGGGTTCCCTTTCTCAGCCACGGTGAGCAAGACCTCTAAGAGTTTCACCGCCCTATCGGCCACGGCCAAAGGGACGCTGGCCGCACCACGGAGGGCCATCTGAACAGCCATCGTTCGGCTCTCTCTTTCCTCTTCCATATCCTGGGGCAGCCTGTAGGCCCCCAGCAACGTCTCGAAGACTTGGGCATCCTCCTCGATAAAGGCGAAGAGATCCTTCTGGAGCCCTCGTGCCTGCTCCAAGGCTGCCCTCATCTCCTTTTCAGCCTCGGCATACTCCTCTTTCCCCACCGTCAATTGGCAAGCCATGCTAGCCAGCGCCGCGGCCAAAGCCCCAGACAGGGCGGCCACGCTCCCTCCCCCCGGGGTGGGCGAAGGGCTTGCCACCTCCTCCAAAAAGGCCCTCATATCCGCTTTGGGCTCCGCTACCAGGGCCTCCTCTGGCACCTCCAGTTGTCTCTCCAGGATCTGTTCCTCGGAGAAATCTTCCAGTCGCAAATAGTACTCCGCGCTCTCTAGGAGGGCTCCCTCCGGCACCAGCCCCACGATCTCGCTTCCCACCACCGTTACCCCGTACCGGGCCGCCTCTCGTCTGATCATCTCGAAAGCGCGATAGAGAGGCGTCTGGTGGTAGTTGGTCATGTTCATAGAGATCTGGGCCAGCCCCCGCTGGGCGATATAGAGCCCCAAGGCTTTCACGTATCTTAAGCCTCCAGAGGAGTGGCGGATGGCTCTAGCGATCTTTTGGGCGATCTCCACATCGTCGGTATTCAAGTAGACGTTATAGGCGATGAGAGGGTCGCGGGCTCCCACCACCGTAGCCCCGGCCTTACCCAGCCTCCGTGGGCCGTAGTCTGGCTCTCGATCGGGATCGGCCTCGATCGTCTCCTTGAGCCCCTCGTATTCCCCACGGCGGATGTAGGCTAGGTCTACCCTCTCTGGCCTGGTGGCGGCTTTCTCATAGAGGTAGACCGGTATCGAGAGTTCGGTGCCTATCCGCTCCCCTAGCCGCTTGGCCATCTGGACGCACTCTTCCATAGTGACCCCCCTCAGGGGGACGAAGGGCACCACATCCGTCGCGCCGATCCTAGGGTGTTCTCCCTGATGCTCTTCCATATCTATCAGTTCCGCCGCCTTTTTCACGGCGCGGAAGGCTGCCTCCTCCACCGGCTCTGGCTCGCCAGCAAAAGTCACCACTGAGCGGTTGTGATCGACGTCCATCTGGAGATCCAAGAGTTGGGCCCCCTTAACTCCTGCGATCTCGGCTACTATTTGATCGATGACCTCTTTTCTTCTCCCTTCACTGAAGTTGGGGACGCATTCCACGAGCCTTCGCATCGGATCCTCCCTCCCCACGAATAGTAAAAATCATAATATCATATCCAGAGGTGATCTTCAACCTTGGCAACTATCACCCCTCTCGCTATAAGGAGGTGAAGAGGTGAGAGAGATGAACCGCCCCTATGGCCGGGAGATGTGAAGGGGCGATGGAGAGCCCCACTTTTCTGAAGCGATGAAACCAGGGCGTTGCTTGGGGTTGACTTCTGGGTTATAATAGGCGAAAGGATCAGGAAGAAAGGTCGTTCATGGGCAACCGGAGCCGCGTACTCGACCCCCAGGAGTTGGAGGGGGCCATCAATCAGGTTCAAGGCGTGGTCGCTAACCGGGTGGTCCCCGGAGATAAGGGGGGGCTCTCCGAGATCCATGTTATGGCCTCTACGGAGCGGGCTCCGAAGCAAATCGTCAGGGACATCGAGTCGCTGCTGTTCGTCAAGTTCGGTTTTCGAGTCGACTACCGGAAGATAAGTCTCGTCCAGTTGGGGGAGGAACAGATTTTGCCGT
>JBHIDN010000093.1:0-5956 GCA_046760125.1 Anaerolineae bacterium | reverse complement strand
CAGGCTCCGGCGCCTTCGCAACTTCTGATGGTAGCCCAGAGCAAAGCGGTGGGCCTCGTCCCGCAGCCGCTGCATCAACCGGAGGGCTGGGGAATCGTCGGGAAGCCGAAGGGGACGATCGGTCCCTGGGCGGTAGATATCCTCTCGCTCCTTGGCCAGGGCCACAGTGGGAACCTCCAAGCCATGTTCGGCCAGAACCTCTAGGGCAGCGTTCAGTTGGCCTTTCCCGCCATCGATGACCACCAGATGGGGCAGAGTCGCCCACCCACTTTCATCCTCATCGAGGATTCGGCTAAACCGTCGCTGCAGCACCTCTCGCATCATGGCGTAATCGTTAGCCCCCTGGACGCTCTTTATGCGGAAATGGCGGTAGGCCTCTCTCTGAGGCACACCCTTTTGGAAGACCACCATGCTCCCTGTGGCGGCCACCCCTTGGATATTGGAGATGTCATAAGCCTCGATGCGCAAAGGGAGGGCTTCTAGTCCAAGGCGCTCCTGCAGGTCGGTGAGGGCAGCCATCGCTTTCTCTTCGTCGATCGCTTCCTGAGCCTCCAGATGGGCCAAGGTCTGGGCTGCGTTCTCCTCCGCCAACTTGACCAGTTCCCGCTTCTTCCCTCGGCGGGGAACGGAGAGGGCCACTTTCGCCCCCCTCCTCTCCTCCAGCCACGCTCTGATCACGGGGGTTTCATCTATCTCGCTCCCCAGGAGGATCTCCGAGGGGACGTAGGCCACCGCATCGTAAAACTGCTTCAGGAAAGAGGTCAGAACCTCTTTTGCTTCCTCCCCTTTCGTCCCCTCCAGGAGGAACGATTCTCGACCTATCAGTTTCCCCTCCCGCACGAAGAAAACCTGCACGCAGGCCTCGCCATCCCGCCTAGCCAGGGCTATCACATCCTGATCCACCTTGGTACGAAAGACGATCCTCTGCTTCTCCATGGCCCGCTCTATGCCTCGGATCTGGTCGCGCAAGGATGCCGCCCGCTCGAACTCCAGATCTCTTGCCGCCTCCTCCATCTGCTGGCGAAGGGAGTCGAGGATCGCCTCCTGCCTCCCCTCCAGGAAGAGGCAAACCCCCTCAATGAGGGCCCTATACTCTTCCTGGGAGATAGCCCCGATACAAGGGGCAGGACAGCGCTTGATGTAGTAGTAGAGACAGGCTCGCTTGTCGGTGCCGGTGAGTTTGCGCCGACAGGTCACGTAAGGGAAGATGCGGCGCAGGGTGTCTAAGGTCTGGTGCATAGCGGCCGAGGAGGCGAAGGGACCATAATACTTGGCCCCGTCTCGCTGGGGGCGGCGGACGATCTGGATGCGGGGGAACTCCTCCTGCCAACTGATCCTGATATAGGGGTACCGCTTGTCATCCCGGAAACGGACATTATAGCGGGGGCGGTACCTCTTGATCAAGGAGCACTCCAAAACGAGGGCCTCCATCTCCGATTCGGTGACGATAAACTCGAAGTCGGCAGTCGTCCTAGCCAGATGGGCCAACTTGGGGCTTCGGGTGGGCGAAGCGGAGAAGTAGGAGCGCACCCTATTTCTTAGATTCGCCGCCTTCCCCACGTAAACCACCCTTCCCTTCTCATCCTTGAAGAGATAGACGCCCGGGCCAGTGGGTATGCTCTTCACCTTTTCCCCTAGATCAGAAGCCATGCACCATCCCCACAGTCTCTCTCCCTCTATTTTACCACAAAAAAGGGCCAGAGGTTACCCCCTGGCCCTCGCCCCTCCTCGCTTTTTCGCTCCTATGCGGTTGCTACTGAGGCACGCTGGAGTTGCCCGAAGAGATGGGCCATCACCAGATACCCCCAGAAGGAAGTAAATAGCACGCCCACTCCGCAAGCGATGATGCCGAAACCGGCGATGACACTGGCCACCCAGGCTAGAATCAGGGCTATAATGTAGTTCCCCAGGTTCCCGGTGATGAGGCCGAAGATCTCGCCGAAGCGGAAGGCGGATCCGAACTCCCCGGTCATCGCATAGTTGACCAGGATAGCCGGCGAGAGAACGCCGATGATAAGCCCATAGAGACCGCTTATGCATCCCACCCCCGTAGAGAGGAGGGTGACAATATTCTCTTGAGTTCCCTCCCCTCCTCCCACGGCCAAGGCGGCGGCCCAGAAGCAGCCCATAATCAGCCAGATGGGGATGGTGTAGATGAAGCCGATGATGAGCACCACCAGCCCCTTGACGAACTTCTCGCCGAACTCCGACCATTCCGGAAGGGGTCGCTCCATCCCTTGGGCCACATTACGGATCGTCTCCACCACATAGCCTAAAACCGCGAAGTTCACGATGGGGATGATCCCTAAGATACCCCCGATAAGTATCTTCGTGATCCAACTCTCGTCATCGAAGATATAAGTGAAAGCCTTGCCCATCTCCATTTTATCCTCCCATTGGGTGATGCTACTCCAGGCTCAACTGATTCCACCGAGGTTCGACTTTGCCGCCAAACGCTAACTAGCCTTCATCGTCTTCCAGAGGAGGCCACCCAAGGCCCCCAGGATAACGGCGATGACGATGCCCACCAAGCATCCCACGGTGCCACCGAGTAGGGCTGCGAGGGGGCTCGCCGTCCAGCGGACGAAGAGCGATGGCTCGATCCCCAGGTCCCGGAGCACCCGCCACGCCTCGGGAGGGATCTGGCTGAGGGCGTTTGCTGCCGCGGTGGCTCCAAAGATGACGGCCCTAACCAATCCAATGACGACATTCACCACTCCGCCGATAACCGCTGTCACCGCCCCGGCCACCGCCCCGGCACCGGCTCCCTCACCCGCTGTTTGGATCTCCTCGCCCCCCAAACTCACCGACCAGGCTCCGACCCCTATCCACAGGATCAAGGTGCCAAAACAGGCGATAAGCCCACCCAAATAGGGGATCAGGCCGATCAAGGCCAAAGCCACAGCGATGACCCCGCCTATGAGTCCCGCTTTCAAACCCGCTTGTACCATGATGCATACCTCCCGGGGAAGATCTCTGCTCCAGGGGCTTCATCCCTGAACAGGGTGATGCATTATATCAAGGATGGCTCCAGTTGACAACCTCAAAACGGTAGTCCTAGGAGCCTGGTCAACTGGGCCCGGGCAAAGCCCACAGCCCCTATCTCCAAGAGTGTGGCTCCCAAGCCCAAGGCTAGGGGCAAGAGAGCATTTCCCCAAGTCATAGCCTGCCCTTCCCGGCCACTCACTACTAGAATCAAAAGGGTGTTCACCAAGGTGAAGATGAGTAGCACGCCTAAAGCGCTGGCCAGGGCCAAGGGGTAGAGAAGAGCATCGATCTGCGCCTGTACGATGAGGAAGATGAAAAGGGGTCCCACTAAGAGGATCGAAAGTTCCTTAAAGCCGCTCAGCGCCTCCTTGGGTTTTGCTTCTCGCCAGAGGGTGAAGTTGAAGACGGGAAAGACCAAGATACTTAAAGAGAGGCCATAAAGGGTCCCCGTGATAAGCCGCAGGCTGTTACGAGGCTCATAGAGGTGGGGTAGGCTGGGGAAGAAGGAGAGGTAGGAATTGAGACCATCTACCCCCATGAATACGATAAACCCTACCAAGATAATGAGAACTTTCACCGGAGGGAAGCGACTGGCTCTTCCCTTGGCCATGAGTCCCAAGAAGCCCCAAAAAGCCCCTAGAAAGGTCCCGGTGCAACGGGCACAGAGGGGCAACTGTCGGCCAGCCAAGTGAAAGGAGTGATCCGGCAAGCGGTGGCAAACGGCGTAGGCTACCGCATCGGCCTTGACCAGTATGGAGACCGGCCATAGAGGCGAGAGGAGGAGCGTGAATACCAAGACTACAAGAGTGATGACCCCCCATCTCCAGAAGTGGCTACCATAGAACACCCGCACCCCCTCTGCCCTTTTTACTTCGCCCCCCTGATTCAGTGGCGCTGGCTAGATTATCGGTAAACCCCTCTATACTTCTCGGGAAGGAGTTCTGCCAGGCGGCGCATGATGAAGTCGGAGTTAGCCCTCAGTTGCTCCTTTCGAGATCGCCCTGGGGGGCGCTCCGGCAATCTAAATACCGGGCCGATAATTACGCGGAGATGAGGCCGGCGGAAGCGCTTCAACTTCTCAAGAGCCTCTTCCGTTCCCGTGATACCGATGGGCAGTATAGGGACATTCGCCCGCTGGGCTAGAAAGACAGGCCCTGTCTTACCCCTTTCCAGGGCTCCGGTGACGCTTATCCTCCCTTCGGGAGCGATGACCAAGACACCTCCCCGCTCCAGAACCGCCAACGCCTTCTTGAGCGCCTCCCGGTCGTAATGGCCTCGGTTCACCCAGATCGCCCCTCCCAACCTCAAAAGGAACCCCGTCACCGGCACCTCCCGAAGACCAGCCACCGCCAACCCTGTGATCCGCCAAGGCAAAGTGGCCATCAAAAGCGCCGGGTCAAGGTGGCCCAAGTGGTTGAAGACCACCAGAAGAGGCCCTCCCGGGGAGAGGTTATCCCGTCCCTCTACCTCCCAGTGGGTCAAAATCTTGAAGAGTAGGATGAGAAAAGGCTTGGCTAAACGATAGAACATCGTGGGGTCTAGTAATGTATCACTACCAAGGTACCCGGGTTGCTGGCGCTGGAGTATATCACGTTATAGCCGGGAGGTAAAGTGGGGGTAGTCCAATCGAAGAGCCACTGGGCATCGGAAACGGTGAGGTTCACACAGCCAAAACTCATAGGGGTACCGAAGTTGTTATGCCAGTAGGTGCCGTGGAGAGCGTAGCCGCTATAAAAATACATCACATAGGGAACATCGGGGAGATAGTATTGGCCAGGGTAGGACATATCGTCATAACGATACTTGCGCTGGATGCGATAACGGCCGGTGATGGTGGGGTGCTCGGCTGTCCCCGTGGAGACGACGGTCGAGTATACGGCCTGGTCTCCCTCATAGGCCACCAGCCTCTGGGTGGTGAGGTTAACGTCGATCCACTTTCCCCCTCCTCCACTCCCTGGAGAGGGTTCCTGGCCACTCTCCTCCGGTATCATCAGCCGCTGGCCCACGTAGATAAGGGAGGGGTTGGCTAAGTTGTTGGCCCTGGCCAAGGCCCAGACGCTGGTATTGTACCGTCTGGCTATACGGATGAGGATTTCCCCCGGCTGCACCAGATGGACACGAGACCCACTTGACGGCTCCCTGGCCCAAGTCGCCTGCCCCCCTGGACTGCCACCCCGGCCTGGTACGCCTTGGGGCAGGCGTTCCAGGGCAGGGGCCGGGGTACCAGGATAGGCCGGTGATGGTGGCGGCGACGAGGAGTTTAGGCGCAGCCTCTGCCCTGCCCAGATGAAGTTGGGGTTGGAGAGCCCGTTGAGCCAAGCCAAGGTGTTAGCCGTGGTCCCGTACCCCTGGGCTATGGAAAAGAGGGTATCGCCCCACCGCACGGTGTACACCGTAGTCGACGGAGAGCCCTGAGTCGGGATGGTAAGTTTTTGGCCTGCATATATCCAGTTGGGGTTGGCGAGGCCGTTGACGCTAGTTATCTCCTCTACGCTGGTGCCATACCTCCTAGCGATAGAATATATCGTCTCTCCTCGCTGAACGATATGTATGACCGGATCGACCTCTGGAGGCGCAGCCCAAACGGAGGTTGCGACAAAGGATAGAATAACAAACGAGGCGATGAAGGAACAGAGCCTTCTATGCGACATCATACACACATAATGGTCGATTTCTCAACGCAGGTCAATAGGAAAATAGTCCCCTATTCCGGTATGGCCCTTGCCGTCCACTCTGTGGGATCCACGCCTATCTCGCCGATCCGCATCTCCCAATGGAGGTGAGCCCCCGTGGCTAGCCCGGTGGAGCCCACGTAACCTATTAAGGTGCCTCTTTCCACCTCCTGCCCTGGGACCACCGCTATCTCCGAAAGGTGGAAGTAGCCAGTATGGACCCCCAGGCCGTGATCGATGATCACCGTCTTCCCTCGTACGGTCAACTCTTCGGCCAAGGCGATACGGCCGGAGTT
>JBHIDN010000092.1:0-5989 GCA_046760125.1 Anaerolineae bacterium | reverse complement strand
GAACGTTCTTAAGAGAAGGTATCTCGTACATCACATCTAGGAGGACCCCTTCGATGATCGTTCTCAGACCCCGGGCACCCATCTTGTACTCCATCGCCTTTTCGGCCGCCGCATCCAGCGCCTCCTCGGTGAAGATCAACTCCACGTTATCCATGGCGAAGAGTTTCTGGAACTGCTTCACCAGGGCGTTCTTGGGCTCGGTCAAGATGCGGATGAGCATCTCTTTGTCCAGAGGCTCCACGCTCACTACCATGGGGAGCCTCCCCACGAACTCGGGGATGAGGCCGTACTTTAGAAGGTCGTCGGAGGTAACCCGTTGCAGTAGTTCGGCGGGGGTGAGTTCTCGCCTCTCCTTCTCCTCCTCTCCCACGAAGCCGATGGGCTTTCTGCCCCCTATCCGCTCGGCCACGATCTCATCCAACCCTTGGAAAGCGCCGCCGCAGATGAAGAGGATGTCGGTGGTATCGAGAGGGATGAACTCCTGGTGGGGGTGCTTTCTCCCCCCTTGGGGGGGAACATTAGCCACCGTCCCCTCGATGATCTTGAGCAAAGCCTGCTGGACCCCCTCGCCGGAGACATCTCGAGTGATGGAGGGGCTATCGCCAGGCTTACGGGCCGTCTTGTCTATCTCGTCGATGTAGATTATCCCTTTCTCGGCGCGAGCCAAGTCATAGTCCGCGGCCTGGATGAGGCGCAGGAGGATATTCTCCACATCCTCCCCCACATATCCCGCCTCCGTAAGGGAGGTGGCATCGGCTATGGTGAAGGGGACATCGAGGATCCTGGCCAGAGTCTGGGCTAGAAGCGTCTTTCCGCATCCGGTAGGCCCTATGAGCAGGATGTTCGTCTTTTGGAGCTCCACATCGTCCACCTGGGAACCGGTGGTGATCCGCTTGTAATGGTTATAGACGGCCACGGAGAGAACCCGCTTGGCCCGCTCCTGCCCGATGACATACTGGTTGAGCCGTCTATAGATCTCTTTGGGAGGCAGTATGGCGGGCAGGGGAACCTCCCTGGCCGAAGGGACCGGCTCTCCCTCCAGGATCTCTTTGCAAAGATCTACGCACTCGTCACAGATATTCACCCCGCCCGGGCCGGCGATGAGCCGGCCTACCTCATCCTGCCGCCGATGGCAGAAAGAGCAGTATTGGGTTTGTAGATCCCTCCTAGCCATCTCATTTCTCCTTCTCCCTGCCCTCCAGTATCTCGTCCACTATCCCGTACTCCACCGCCCCCGGGGCGTCCATATAGTAATCCCGATCGAAATCCTTGGCGATCTTCTCTAGTGGCTGTCCGGTGTGCTTGGCCAGGATCTCGTGAATCTTCCTCTGCATCCGCAAGAGTTCCCGGGCTTGGATCTCCACGTCGGGAGCGTACCCTCGCATGCCCCCGCCGGCGGGGTGCATATGGACGGTGGAGTTGGGTAGCGCGTACCGCTTCCCCTTCACCCCTGCCGAGAGGAGCACGGTGGCCAGACTGGCCGTGGAGCCCACGCAGATGGTAGAGATGGGAGCCTTGATTAACTGCATCGTATCGTAGATCGCCAAGCCAGGGTAGATGAGCCCCCCGGGGCTATTGATATAAAGGTGTATCTCCTTCTCTGGATCCTCCCGGTCCAAAAACAGCAGTTGGGCGATAATGAGGTTGGCTACGTTATCGTCTATAGGAGTCCCCAAAAAGACGATCCGCTCCTTTAGGAGCAAGGAGTATATATCGTAGGCTCGCTCACCCCGCCCCGTCGTCTCTATGACCATGGGAATCAAGCCGTCCATTCGGATTAGCCTCCTTTCTTAGACCTTTTTTTCTCCTTCTCCACATCTTCCAAAGTCAACACTTTCTTAGACTCCTTCTTCTTTCCCTTTCTCTTCTTCTCCTCCTCGATATCCTCCAAAGTCAACACCTTAGATTTGGTGGCCTTCTTTTCCTCCTCGGCTTTTTCTTCCGGGGTGGCCGTCCCGATCTCCACTAGCCGCTCCAACGCTTTCTGGCTGAAAAGCCTGGAACGTATAGAGCGCTGGGGCTCCGGGGAGAGGAGGGCTTTTTTCACCTCCTCGGCCTGGTCGCCATAGGAGTCCGCGATCTCATCGACTTCCCGGCCCACCTCTTCGTCTTCGATGGCTATGCCTTCCTCCTCCGTGAACTGGCTGAAGACCAACGCCTTCTTCAACCTCTCCTCTGCCTGGGGGCGAAGTTCCCTTCGCAACTCCTCCTCGCTCTTGCCCACGACCTCCAGGTACCTGGGAAGTGTGAACCCCTGCCTCGCTACCGCCCGGGCGTAATCCTCTATCATGGAGTCGAGTTCCCGCTCCAAAAGGGCGGAGGGGTACGCGATCTTCGCCTGGTCGGTCATGGCGGAAAGGACCTCTTCCGCCACCCGTTCCCTCTCCCTGGTCTCGGCCCTAGCCTGGAGCACGGATTCTATCCGCTCTCGCAACTCCTTTAGGCTCTCGAAATCGCCCACCGTCTTGGCGAACTCGTCATCGAGGGGAGGGAGTTGCTTCCCCTTCAAGCCTAGCAGACGAACCCGGAACTCCACCTTCCTGCCCGCCAAGTCGGTGTGGGGGTGAGTCACGGGGTAGGCGAGAGTGAACTCCCGCACCTCGCCCGGTTTCATCCCCTCGATCATCTCCGGAAACCCCTTCACCGGAACCTCGGCTCCCAAACGGAGGACATATTCCCACTCCTCGGCCCCTACCACCCGCTCGCCGTCGGCCTTCCCTTCCACCTCCAGGGTGAGGAGATCGCCCTCCTGGGCCTCCCGCTCCACGGGAACCCACTCTCCCCGCTCCTCTCGCAGGGCGGTGAGCACCTCCTCTATCTCCTCCTCTTTGACCTTCACCTCCTGGGGCTCGACGTGGAGGCTCTGATAGTCGCCCAACTCCACCTCGGGCCTGAGGGGCACCGTCATCTTGAGGGTCAAAGGCTCCCTCTCCACCACCTCCATCTCCGCCCGGTCGATCGGTTCCAGTTCGCTCTCCTCCAGGGCCTCACGATAGACCTGGGAACTCAACTCCTCCAAGGCTTCGTCAAATACCACCTCTTTCCCTACCATCCTCTCCACGATATGATAAGGAGCCCTCCCCGCTCGAAAGCCGGGGATGGGCGTCCGCTTTGATATGCGGCGTGCCGCCTCCTTCAGCGACCGCTCTACTCGCTCCTCCTCGACCTCGATGGTCAAGACCGCCTGACAGTTCTCGGTCCTCTCCGCGTTTACTTTCAAGAGACCTCCTTCAAGACTATTATAACACAAAAGGCCAAGGGCTACTCTCTTCCTACAAAGCCCGCAGGAATTCAGGGCGCAGGGGAACCTCCCCGCTCAGGCCGCGTTCTATCTCCCTCAATATCTTACCCTTGTCTTGGGGGAAGGTGCCCCCCAGCGCCAGGTAGTTGGAAGCGTGATTTGTCCTGAAGATGGTACCCTCTAGGTCGAGGTTCTCGACAATTATCCTCAACTCTCTCAACATTTCAAGGGGGTCCAGCAGGTCAAACTCGCCTGCCCTCACCATATCGTGAAGGGGAGTGCCCGGTATCACCATCAGGGTAAGGAAACTGGCATAGCGGGGGTTCATCTCATTGAGGACCCTTGCCGTCTCCCGGGCATGGTGCTCCGAGAGCCCTCTGCCGCCGATGCCCAGGATGGCGATCACCGAGAGGTCGATCCCCACCGCCTGGGCCTTCTTCACCGCCTCTATCATCTCCTGAGAAGTGGCACCCTTTTCGATGAACTGCAATATCTCGTCGCTGCCGCTCTCCAAGCCCAGGTAGATTATCCCCAACTTCCGTTTCCTCAACTCCTCCAGATCCTCGGGGCTCTTCCGGAGGATGTCGCTAGCATTTCCATAGATTCCCACCCGCACTAGTCTGGGGAACGAGTCGTTCAACTTATCGAGTATCTTGAGAAGCCTATCGGTGGAGAGCACCAAGGCGTTGCCATCGGCCAAAAAGACCCGCCTCACGCTGAAGGCATAATCGCCCACGGAGTCTATATCCTCGAAGAGTTCCTTAAGCGGGCGGGCGCGGAACCCCTTATCCAGATAAGTCCCGCAGAAGATGCACTTATTGTGGGAACAGCCGAGCGTCGCTTGGAGAATCAGGCTCTGGGCCTCGCTCGGCGGCCTCACCACCACCCCTTCGTATCTTACCACCCTACCCCTCGCTCCCCGCTTTAATAGACCTCTTTAATAGTATTGTACCCAAAAGAGAAGATGGCCGCCACCGATAGCATAGAAATGGGGCTCAGCCTTGAGCCCCATTTGGAGCGGGCGATGGGATTTGAACCCACGACCTTCTCCTTGGCAAGGAGACGTTCTTCCACTGAACTACACCCGCTCGACGTTTTATAATATAGCCTATTATCGGTCTCTTGTCAACTCCCCCGCCAGCAAGCCAAAAGGAGTTTCACTTTTCGGTCCGTCCAGGGGTTATCTAGCGCCCGTTTAGGAAAGGCAAGATGCACAAGCTCATGGAGCATTGCATGTTCACTCGATGTGTGATCCTCTCTCTCACATTTCCAGCAAGGACGGGACCAATTCTGTCTTAGTAACTCCAAGGTAGTTCCCTGGAACCTGATCTCGATCACTTCGAAGCGTCTCTTCTTCAACCTCGAGAGCCAATCCGAATTGATTCTTGGCGGTCTCCAGTAAGACTCTCTTATCTTGATCTGTACAGAGTCACCGTTCGCTACTAGCATCCGTTGTTTCGCCCACAGTCGATCAGGCGGCACATCCTCACGCACAGCCACACTCAAATCAATTGGCACGTCTCCTAGTCCTAGTCGCTCTGTCCAATACGATGCAAAGGGAATTAGGGTTTCGAGCATCTCATAATCGGCTTTGTTGTCTGCCCAGATAGTCAGATTGTCTACCCGGCGTTTCTGCAAACCACTTCTCCTCCAAGAAGTTGCCTAACCAACACCTTCAAAAGCATAATGGACAAAAGGATTCAGTGCTGTCAGAAGCCACCTTCTGGCAGCACCAAAGAACTACGTAAGATGCCACTTAATGCTTATGGCGATGAACCGCCCACTCAATCGCACAGGCCGGCCTGGCGGAGCCGCTCCAAGTTGCCTTGAGCGAGATGGTTGGTTTCATCCAGAGATATCGCGACTCTGTACTGCTCACAGGCCTGCTGGAACTCACCTCGCCTCTCGTACACCACGCCGAGGTTGTTTTCAGCTAGCGAGATTGTATGCGGCTCGTCAAGGTACTTGAGTGCTTCGTTGAACTCCTGCTCGGCACCGTTTAGCCAGTTGGATCGTTCCAGATAGCACAAGCCTAGATTCAAGTGGGCCACTCCCAAGGTGGAGTCCAGGCGAATAGCCTCACGATATTCGGCAATGGCCTCATCATAGTGACCGGCGTCATACGCCCGCACACCACGATTGTAATGGTCAAGAGCCGGGCCTGGGATCACGCCTGAGCAGGCCGAGAAAGTGAAGAAACTCACAAAAGAGGCCGGGCTCACGATAATCAAGCTCAAGGGCCACACTTCTTGGGGCATTGCAGCGCAGGTGGCTGAGGAAGTTAAGAGGCTGGTGAAATGAAAATTGTCGGTATCTCAGGGAGCCCGAGGAAGGGCAATTCCGAGTTCATGCTGAGAACTGTCCTAGAGAAGGCCAAAGAGCTAGGAGCGGAGACAGAGCTGATACTTCTGAGGGAACGTGATGTGAAATTGTGTGACGGATGTAAGTTTTGTGACCGTGAAATCGGAAAGTGCAGTATTAAGGATGATTTTGAAAAGATTTTCAAGAGCGTGAAAGAGGCGGATGCCGTAGTTTTTGCTTCTGGCGTATGGTATGATATGATTACACCACAGCTGCTCAATATCATAGATAGAATGAACCCATATACAGGAGAGGTGAAGGGGAAGAAATTTGCGTTCGTTCTCTCTGGCTCCCTTAAGGATGAGGAAGGCAAGGAATCGCAGAGCGGGGCCATAGACTTTCTGACCAAACATGTCGCACCTATATACGAATGGGAAGTTATCGGTC
>JBHIDN010000091.1:0-6004 GCA_046760125.1 Anaerolineae bacterium | reverse complement strand
GTCACCTCGCTGGGGAGGGGGATACAGGCGCTCTCGATGGCCATGGCTACCACTATCCCCGCCCAGCCTATCGATTGGAGCAGGTTCTCCAAGAAAAGGATGATCTGTTCCTCGATGGCTACCAAGGACCCTCCTTAGAAGGGGAAGCGAAATGAGGCAAACCAGGCCAGATTGTACCATGAAGAGGGTCTTTCAGCAAGGGTTTACATCAATCTGAAATCCGCACTCACGACCTGTTTGAACTATATAGATAAGCGTATCGTCAATATAGTCATAACAAGGACTTGCCTCATCAGGAGGATAGGGACAGCCGCTAATCTGATTTGATATTAGACATCCGCTCGAGGGGATGAAGTTGAATATGGCTGCATGTGGGTAATTGACACTAACCCTGGGTACTGAGAACCATCAGAAGGTGATCCACCACCCGGCCTGCCTCGCCCAGCAGTTCGGGGTCCACATGATCGAGGGTGTCCAGAGACCCGCCGGAGAGTTCGTCGCCTAGGCGGGTGATGCGCAGCCCGGAGTACGCCTGGTCAGCGCGATTGTAGGGGTCATCGGCCTCACCGAAGAAGAACCCGGCCTCGCCAAGGTAGTTCACCCTGACGCCGCTCCGACCGGCGCTGTCTCGTAAAATGCGAGAGAGGCCGAGTTCGCCCAGGCTCTCAGAACTCAACTGCTGTTCCCCGGCTCCCACCCCTTCGACCTCGATTACCAGCCAGCTATCGGAAGGCCGGCACGGATAGATGGGATGGTGGAGCAAGTATCGGCCGCCGCCGGCGTCCAAGGCAGCAAAGATGACCGTCTTTTTGGGCTCAAAGCCCTGCTCCCGCCAGAGGCGGGCGATCTCCAGCATCACCGCCACGCCGCTACCGTTTTCGTCCGCGCCGGGGTATATAGTGCCGTCCCCTGAAGGTGGGGGGCCTGTGTAGTAGGCAGCCACTAGGATGCGATCCCCTGCACTCTCGATGTCAACTCCGGGGATATAACCGATCACGTTAACCGCCGTCGTCTCCTCGTATTCGAGGCCAAACTCCAGGCGAGCCTGCACGCCCAGGGGAACCGAAAGAGCGTCTTCCTCTGCGCGCCTGGCCAGATCTTCCCGTAGGGTGACCAGGTCATAGCCAGCAGCACTAAGTATCTCCCGTGCGCACGACTCGCCGATGAGGAAGGTGGGGTATTCGTCCAACCACCTGAACTCCTCCTCAAGAGAGGGGAGCATCCCCGCAGGTGCCAGTTCTGAGTCAGGCACGACGCGCAGCACCCCCACGTATTGCCTCACCATCCCCCAATAGACGCGTAGCTCCTCCTCTGGGTCGAGCAACATCAAGACCTTCTCACCACGAGCAGACTCCAGCAGTCGCATCCCAAGGTTGCCGACCACCACCAGCTCGGCCTGGGCACTCCCCTCCGCCTGGAATGGGTAGCCGGGCGCGAGCGAGAAATCCTCCCCTGCGACGAACTCGGCGATTGAGTTCCCCTCTGCATCGAGGAGGGCAAGACCAGGCGGCATGGTCATCCGTCCCCGATACCAATCATAGGTCTGGAAGTAACTGGCACTGGGTAGTATCGGTGTCAGCCCGATAGCCTTAAACTCGGTCGCGATGTAGCCAGCGGCATCGTGTCCGCCGCCGGGGCCGGTGGGTCGGCCCTCTAGGTCTGGATCGGCCAGGAAGCCGATGTCGGCCAAGGCGCGGTCGGTGTTGAACTCTTGGGCCATCTTGGTGTAGTGGGCCTCGATACCGGTGTTGCGCATGATGGTCCGGCTGATAAAGAGGATCACGCCGACGACCAGGGCAAAGCGCAAAAGCGACCACCCCGAGGGATGGAAACGGCCACGCTCGACAAACCGTTGGAACCCGAAGCCGAAGAGGTTGAAGCCCAGGATGGAGACGAAGAAAGCGATGGCCGGAGCCAGTGGAAGCCAGGGAGCGGCACTGAAGTAGCGCCACGATGTGCCCAGCATCGCACCCCAGTCGGGGACGTCAAAGAAGTGGATGATACCGATCGCTTCGTCCAGGTAGGTTGTGCCCCCACCGATGAAGATCTTCACGAAGCCCAGTTCACCCAAAAGCAAGAGCACTCCGCCCATCTCCAGCGCCGCCAGCGCCAGAAGCGTGGGCAGCAGGTTAGGCAGCGCATGACGACTGATGATCTCCGGCTCGCTGAGCCCCAGAGCGCGCGCCGCCTCCACATAGAGTTTGTGGCGGATGGCCAACACATGGCTGCGGACCACCTGCGCTACCTCACCCCAGCCGACGAGGCAGAGCGCGATGATAAACGAGATCTGACCACGCTGGATGCCCATAGCCAGGATGAGCGCGATGGCCAGGATAAGGGTGGGGAAGGGGGCCAGAAATTCGACCATCGACATCAGGACCCGATCCACCGCTTTACCATGCCACCACCCAGCGATGGTGCCCAGCAAGAGGCCCAGCAGGATACGAGCGACCGTCGCCAACACCGCCATGGTGAGGGTCTGGCGCGCTCCGTAGAGCAAGAGGGAGAGCGTGTCGCGCCCTTGATCGTCGGTTCCGAGCCAATAGGTAGAGGAGGGCGGGAAAGGCGCCCGACCTATCTCCCCATTGATCGTCTGGATGCGGTCAACGTGGAAAGGGTTGTGAGGAGCCAACTCGGGGCCGAGAACCGCAACTATCAAAAGCAGTCCCACAATGGTGGCACCGGCGATAAGGGAGCGATCGCCCAGAGCATAAGCCAGGCGTTGCCAGAAAGTGCGCTCCCTCATGCTGTCACCGCCTCTCTCGCGCCGACGCGGGGGTCCACAAGCCGGTATGAGATCTCAAGGATCAGGTCAACCAAGATGAAAAGGAGCGCCAGGGCCAGGGTGAGACCCACGACGACGACGGTATCGCTGGCCTGCAACGCTCGCAACAAGCGGACCCCGATGCCGGGCCAGGTGAAGATGTACTCGACGATGGGCAACATCGCCAGACTGAAGCGGAGAGAGACGCCCACGGTCGTCAGCAGGGGCACGGCTCCGTTGTGGAGGACGTGACGGAAAAGCACCGCCCAGGGTCCGAGCCCTTTGCCGTGTGCTGTGCGCACATAGTCGGCGGTTAGGATATCGGTGAGGCTGTTGTAGGTCAGGCGCACCATGTTGGCTAGGGGACGGGCGCTCAATACCAGTGCTGGCAGGATGAGGTGGGTATCCCACCCGAAGCCGTGGACTGGCAGGATGCGCAACCCGGTGGCGGTGTAGAAGCGGACCGCCAGCGTGATGAGTAGCATCGCCGTGAAATAACTGGGGGTCGAGATGCCCAGGGTGGAAAGGGCGATCAGCAGGCCGGACAGACGGGAGCCTCGCTTGGTGGCAGCCAAGATACCCAGCGGCAGGCCCACCACCGTGGCCAGGACGAGCGCCGCCAGCAACAGCCCCAGCGACTTGGGCAGCGTGCGCCCCAGTTCCTCGATAACCGGTGTCGGAGTGGCGGCAGCGCGGCGGGGGGTAACAACACCCAGATCACCATGCAGCAGCCCCGCCAGGTATTCGGCGGTGAACTGGGCCGCAGTTCGCAGACCTTCCTGGATGGGCATCCGGCCTTCTGCCTGTCCCAGGGTCACGAGTAGAGCGACCAAAAAGACGATGCCAACGACGAGGGCGAGAATGGATAGGATGCGAGGGACGAGCCAGATAAACCTCACCAGCCGTTCCATCTTTCCGATCTGCGGCTCTTCTGGCAAGGGCATAAGAACGGCTTTCCTAAACCTCATCCGATCTCCCCTTCACCCAAACCCTCCTCCAGCGAAGCGTTATGCTCCAAAGCGGTCGAGGGGTCTAGAGTTCCCGATGTCTGCCTAATTGGCTAGAACCCTCGTTGCTTTCTCTGTCCCGCCAACATGCCGATTGACGTCCATATTTATACACAAAATGCGAGAATGAGGGGTTCAAAAGGGGTCAAGGCTAGCGCTTTATGGCATAGGCTGCCAAACCCAGCAAAGTGATCAAGGAGATCCCTAGGCTTATCCACTCCAAGATCGACTTCTTATATTCAAGGATCACCTCTATGGGGTAAGGGGTATCCTTGGGCAAGGGCAGGTAGATAAAGTCGGGGCCGGCACGGTAGATCGTGCTCTCCCGTCCCGCCACATAGGCGTGCCAGTTGGGGAAGAAGGATTCCTTGAAGAGCACACCCTTGGCGGGGCTCAGAACGTTGACCACCCGCTTCTGAGGGTGGATAAACTGGGCCTCGTAATCTGGCTGAGGGCCCCCTTCGCCAGCCACCCATTCTATCATCTGAGCCAGGAAGCGGGATTCGTTTTGGTTGCGATAACTGAGGATATGGTAAGGGAGGTTCATCCCCGTCCAGACTACTCTTCCCTGACCATATTGGCCCGCTACGATAATGGGGTGGCCGTTGGTGAAGAGGATGGGTTGAGCCCAATCGCGGATATCTGTTTCCTCCGCGGAGGAGACCCCCCAAGGGCCACCATCATAGATCGCAGGGCTAAAAGCAGATAGGTCGATGCCCTCTAGGATCTCATGATCCGCGCTGGTGAGATTCCACTCGGGGCCATAGTTAGTGGCTGTGGCGCGGCTCACGGGGATCGGCTCGGGTATGGAGGAGGCGTTATCGAGAGGAGAGCCGTTGACCTCTACGATGAGCCCACCTCCCCCTCTGACGTAGTCGGCAAGGAGGTCGAAGGCTTTCCCTTGGTCGCGATAATCGAAGCCGTAGAGGACTACCAGATCGAAGGAGGAGAGTTCATCTAAGGTGAGGTCATCCAGATAGTTTGGGCCTCGCAAGGTGATAACATGTTGGCTATTGAAGTTGGAGTGAGCGAGGCTGCGGAAGAGGCTATCGTAATTGCTACCCCTACCGAGGATGAGTGCTGTGGAAATGCTGGTTGCAGAGAGGATGGGACTGGTGTCCCTGTAAAGGAACTCGTACCAGCCTGTTTGGTCTTCGAGGCTTACCAGAGTGTAGTATTGAGGCCGATTGAGGAATTTCGCCGAGCCATAATGAGGAGGGCCCACTAGGAACCACTTGATCGCGAACCAATCCAGGAGGAAGTTGGTGGTGGGGATCTCGTCCTCTTGAGCCCAAATGGTGTATTCTTGCCAGAATTGCCACACTCTATAGGGAACCCCTTGGGCGAAGTAATCCCTGGTTTGGGGGGTGTCATACAGGTAACTGAACCAGTCGGCGACGAAGGCAGAATCGGTGCCGAAGCGATAGTTGGTCTCGCTGGAGTCCACTTGGGTTATCCCTTGGGCGATCTTTTGGTCGCTATTGGGCTGACTCACGTCTCGGATATCCGAGCGGAGAGTCGGTATTTCCAGGAGTAGAACGACCCCCATAAGGGCGATTAACCCCCTGGGGATGAGCCTCGTCCAGAGGGATCTCCCTCCCCATCGCTCCAGCCAATCGGCTAAGAGCAGCCCATCGAAGAGGGCCAAAGATAGGGCTGGGAGAAAGGAGGCGCTTGAGGGGGGAAGGCCGTCGATATAGAGATCCTTTGGATAGAAGGGGAGATGGCCGATGGTGATGTAGAGGAGTCCGAAGAGGCTCGCTAGTCCTGTGAGCAGGAGGGCTCCAAAGAACTCCGGGCGTTTCGAGGAGCCAATCTTCTCCCGGTGCAGGAAGCGCAGGGCCAGGAGGATCAGGGCAGCGGTGATCAATAGTGGCCCCAAGGCGGCATCTCTGCGGAATCCGGCGGTGAAGAGATCTGGGAGAGGAAGGGGCGAGCCACGGCCTCCCCAGAAGCGGGAACCGGGCCGGGCGGCGATCAAGGGTATTAGCCAGAAGGCGCCCAGGCTGAAGCCCAGGGCTGAGAGTTTGAACGGTTCACTTACCCTCGCCCTCCCCTCCTTTAGGACGAATAGGAGATATAAGGAAACCGAGGCGACGGTGACCGCACCGATGAGGAGGTGAGAGGCGAGGGCCAGGCTGACGGAGATGACCAGTGCGATGAAGATGCTCCTTGATCTCTTGCCACTGTACAGAGCCTTAGCGTAGGTGGCGGCGAGGTATAACGACAGGCT
>JBHIDN010000090.1:0-6018 GCA_046760125.1 Anaerolineae bacterium | reverse complement strand
GCGCCTGCATCGGCGCTTCGGCGGCCGGCGGCCGGGTGATGACCGCCACCTCCTCGGCGGGGCTGGCCTTCATGTGGGAAGTCCTTTATGTTGCTGCCTCTACCAGGCTCCCCATCGTCATGCCGGTGGTGAATCGCGCCCTTTCCGCCCCCATCAACATCCATTGTGATCACTCCGACTCCATGGGGGCTCGAGATGCGGGCTGGATACAACTCTTCTCCGAGAACGCCCAGGAAGCCTACGACAACACCATCCAGGCGGTGCGGATCGCTGAGAGAGAGGAGGTACGTCTCCCGGTGATGGTGATGTCGGACGGCTTCATCACCAGCCACGCCGTGGAGCGGGTGGAGATAGAGGAGGACGAAGCGGTCAAGCGTTTCATCGGCCCTTTCCGACCGACCTACCCCCTCTTAGATATCGATAACCCGGTCACCTACGGCCCCTTGGACTTCTACGACTTCTATATGGAGCACAAGAGACAACAGGCAGAGGCTATAAAGCGGGCTAAAGAGGCGGTGATAGAGGTGGGGGAGGAGTTCGGCGAAACCTTCGGCCGCTCCTATGGGCTGTTAGAAGGGTATAGGCTGGACGATGCAGAGGTAGCGGTAGTGGTCCTCTCCTCCACGGTGGGAACGGCCAGAGGCGTGGTGGACGATCTGCGGGGTCGGGGGATAAAAGCGGGCCTTCTGAAACCCCGCTGCTTCCGGCCCTTTCCCGGCCAAGAGATAGTGGAAGCCTTAAAAGATAAGGCCGTGGTGGGAGTGATGGACCGCTCCGACTCCTTCGGCGCTTTAGGCGGGCCGCTTTTCATGGAGATCTGCGCCGCCTTCCAGGTTCACGGCGTGACGACTAAGGTGGTTGATTACATCTTCGGCCTCGGCGGCCGGGATACTACCCCCGATCAGATCGAGAGCGTCTTCCGCGATCTTCTGCAAATCGCCGAAACAGGGGAGATCGAACGCCTAGTCAACTGGCTGGGCGTGAGGGAAGGCAAACAAAAGGTCCTTACTGCGGCTTTTAGAGGAGAAAAAGATGGCTACAGCGCTTAAGTTGAGAGAACTTTCCAAGAAAGAGGAACGGCTGGCTCCCGGCCATCGCCTCTGCGCGGGGTGTGCCGCTCCCATCATCGTTCGCCAAGTGCTTTTGGCTATCGATGAACCGGTGATCGTGGCCACGGCCACCGGTTGCCTAGAGGTGAGCACCACCATCTACCCCTACACCGCCTGGCGGATCCCCTGGATCCATAACGCCTTCGAGAACGCCGCCTCCACCCTGAGCGGCATAGAGACCATGTACCGCTCCTTGGTGAAACAGGGAAAGATGAAAGAGCGAGATATAAAGTTCGTGGCCTTTGGTGGGGATGGAGGCACCTATGATATCGGCATCCAGGCCCTCTCCGGGGCCTTAGAGCGGGGACACAGGCTTCTCTACATCTGCTACGATAACCAGGCCTATATGAACACCGGCATCCAACGATCTGGGGCTACCCCCCATGGCGCTTGGACCACCACCTCGCCAGCGGGGAAGGTTATCCCCGGTAAGCCCCAATATCGTAAGGACCTCACCGCCATCGTGGCCGCTCACGGTATCCCCTACGTGGCCCAGGCCTCTCCCCACCGGTGGAGGGATCTGATGAGAAAGGTGCGCAAGGGGGTGGCGGCCGATGGGCCGGCCTTCATCAACGTCCTCTCCTCCTGCAACCGAGGCTGGCGCCACCCCACCGATACGACCATGGAGATGTCGCGCCTGGCGGTGGATACCTGCTTCTGGCCCCTCTACGAAGTGGAGAGGGGAGAGTGGAAACTTAACTACCGGCCCAAGGAGAAACTCCCCATCGAAGAGTTCTTGAAACCCCAAGGCCGCTTCCGTCACCTCTTCCGGGAGGAGAATAAACATATCATAGAGGAACTTCAAGCCGAGGTGGATCGGCGATGGGAGGCGCTCCTCAAGCGCACGGGGGAAGCCTGAGAGGAGAAGGCAGCGGAAACCAGGCCGCTGCCTTTTAATAAAGGAGAACAAGATGCCAGTTTTAGAGTCCACCCACCCCCTTATCAAGCATAAGATGACCCTCCTGCGGGACAGAAACACCGAGCCCAAGAAGTTTCGAGAACTGATCAGGGAGATATCGATCCTCCTGGCCTACGAGGCCACGGCGGACCTGGGACTGCAGGAGGTGGAAGTCACCACCCCTCTGGCCCCGGCGAAGGGGTACCAGGTGACCGAGAAGATCGGGCTAGTGCCCATCCTCCGCGCCGGGCTAGGGATGGTGGAGGGGCTCTGGGAGATGATGCCCTCGGCGGAGGTATGGCATATCGGCCTCTACCGAGATCATAAGACCCTAGAGCCGGTAGAGTATTATAGTAAACTCCCCGTTCACCCTACGGTGCAGGTCTGCTTAATTTTAGACCCCATGCTAGCCACCGGAGGCTCGGCGGTGGCCACGGTAGATATTTTGAAGAAGTGGGGAGCCAAGCGGATCAAATTCGTGGGCGTCATCGCCGCCCCCGAGGGGGTAAGGAGGCTTACCGAGGCCCACCCAGATGTGGACATCCATATCGCGGCCATCGACGACCACCTGACAGGCGAGCCCCAGAAGCCGGGGGACCCCCCAGCGGGCTATATCGTCCCCGGACTGGGGGATGCGGGGGACAGACAGTTCGGGACAGGGTAAGAGGATCAAATGAGCGCCAAGATACGTCCCACTTGGGATGAATACTTTATGGGTATAGCCCAGCAAGTGGCCCAAAGGTCCACTTGCCCCCGGGCCTCAGTGGGGGCGGTGATCGTCAGAGAGCGTCGCATCCTCACCACAGGCTATAACGGCGCTCCAGAGGGGTTGCTTCACTGCCTGGAGGCGGGCTGCATCATCGAAGACGACCACTGCCAGAGGAGCCTCCACGCCGAGCAGAACGCCATCATCCAGGCGGCTTTACATGGTGTCTCCATCGCCGGGGGCACCATCTATATCACCCATCAGCCTTGCAATACCTGCGCCAAGATGATCATCAACGCGGGCCTAAAGAGGGTGATCTACGCTGGAGAGTATCCCGATGAATTAGCCCGCAACTTCCTGGCCGAGGCAGGGGTGGACCTAATTCTCTTCCAGAGCCCTTGACAGAAGAAACCGAGCACCCTAGAATGAGGGCGACCTTGGGGGTTGCCCTTTTTCACTTCACCCGTAAATAGAAAGGTAGATCGTGCTCTATTTGGCCGTCTTCACCCTACCCCTGCTCCTGGCTCTCCTCCTCACCCCCCTGGTAGAGAGAGTGGCGCGCCGCTGGGGCTTCGTCGACTACCCTCGGGTGCCGCGTCATCTTCACGAAGCGCCAATCCCAAAATTGGGAGGGGTAGCACTCTTTGTCCCTTTCATGATCGCTATAGGGCTCTCTTTGATCCTACTGCCCCTAACCCTCGAGGCTCGCCCCGACTTGCCCAACGAACTCCGGCGCTTGGCCGGGGTGATAGCCGGCTCCCTCATCGTCTTCCTGGTAGGGATCTACGATGATAAACGGGAACTCTCTCCCTGGCCCCAACTCCTGGCCCAGTTCTTAGCCGCAGGGGTAGCCATCTACTCCGGCATCGTCATCTACGAGATCGCCAGCCCCTTCGGCGGGCTAGTCACCTTCCCCACCTGGTTCGCCATCGCCTTCACCCTCTTCTGGATCATGGGCATGATGAACACCGTCAACTGGTTAGACGGTCTAGACGGCCTAGCGGCGGGGATCACGGTGATCGCTTCCCTCATCTTCTTTGCTCATAGCAATCGTTTGGGCCAGGTGAGCATCGCCCTCCTCCCCCTAGCCTTGGCTGGCTGCGCCTTGGGGTTTCTCCCCTACAACTTCTACCCCGCTCGGGTATTCATGGGCACCTCAGGAGCCTTCTTCCTGGGCTTCGCTCTGGGCACTCTTTCCATCATCGGTGGGGCCAAGGCAGCCACCGCGCTTTTGGTTTTGGGGATCCCCATCTTGGACGTGGCCTGGCAGATCGTGAACCGCCTCCGGCAGCGTCGTTCCCCCTTCCTCGGCGACAGGGGACACCTCCACCACCGCCTGCTGGATATAGGGATCTCCCACCGCCGTGTAGTCTTCCTCTTTTACCTCCTCTGCGCCTCCTTCGGCGGACTGGCTCTGCTTCTCCCCCCGGGCCTATACAAACTTTATGCCCTCCTCACCCTGGGGGTGGTAGCGGCCACGGTCCTCTTCCTAGCCTCTCGGGAGGTCTAATACTCCACCCCTTGCCCTCGCATGGCTCCCACCAGCCGCTCCAAAGGGTAGATGAGGAGAAAGAAGAGGCCATCCACCACCAGGGTGATCAGAAGAGCCAAGGTCAGATATTCCAGGCCCCGAGATATCCAAAAGGTGACCTCTTCTGGGACGCGGGGCAGGAAGCCCACCAGGGCGGAGATGAGCACCACCAGGCCGCCGAAGAGGAGAACCGGAAGCCACCCTTGGCGATCCGCCTCGCTGGGCAGCATCCCGTTGCTCACCGAGAAAAGAAGGTAGAGAAGAAGCAAAAGGTGGGGGGCTCTTACGTACTCCCCTAGATGGGAGACGAGATGTCGCAGGGCCCCATCTGGAGAGGAGCCCCAAGGGATAAAGGGCCACCCCCACCGGGCGGTGAGGAAGATAGCCAGGGTCCCCCCTAAGAGAGGGGCTAGACCAATGACACTCTTTCGAAGGGGATCGGTTCGGGCTGTAGAGAGGGAGGCGAAAGTCAACGCCTCCCCCCTCCGTCGGGGCCCCAAGGTGAGTCGCCTCGTGGGGACCCTTAAAGCCTTGGCCGCCAGCCAATGGCTCAATTCATGGAGTATCACCCCCGGGAGAAGGAGGAAAAAGGAGAAAAGCGCGGCCTTATCGTGGTCTCCAGAAATGAGGAGCCCCAGGCCGTAGAGATGTTGACTCAGCCAACGCTTGACCCAGGGCAAGAGCAACAGGGTGGCTACAAACCAAAGAAGAGCCTTCTCCGGGGAGCCGATCTATTCCCTCCTCGCTATCTAGATCGATTCAAAAAGCCCTTTCTAGCCTCTCCATAAAAACCACAAAAGGATGGAACAGGAGCAAAGGATGAAGAGCAAGAGAGTGAGAATGAGCCAGGGGAACCTATGCCGCCTTGCCCGAGGAAGTTCGCTGACCGCCTGGGGTGCCATAGGGGATGGAGCCACAAAGGCCCTCTCTGGCGAGGGAAGGGCACCCTCCTGGACAGCGCTCTCCAGGGCGGCCATCATCTCTTCCACGCTCCGATACCGATCCCCCCTCTCCTTGGCCAGAGCCTTCAAGACTACCCTTTCCACGGTTTCAGGGAGAGCCGGGGCAAACTGGGAAGGCCGAGGGGGAGGGGAGAAGATCTGGTCGCGGATGATAGCCTGAGCGGTATCCCCCTCGAAGGGGACCCTCCCGGTGAGCATCTCGAAAAGAACGACCCCCAAGGAATATATATCGGTGCCTCGATCTAACTCCTCTCCCCTCGCCTGCTCGGGGGAGATATATTGAGGCGTCCCCACCATTATATCCCGAGAGAAAGCGGCATCCACATCCTCCATCATCTTGGCCAAGCCAAAATCGGTGAGAAAGACCTCTCCCTCTGGCGTCTCCATGATATTGGAGGGTTTAATATCTCGATGGAGCACCCCTTGGCCATGGGCGTAGGCCAACGCCTCCCCCGCCGGCCTCAGAATCTCAAGGATCCGCCTCAGAGGAAGGAGGCCCCGTCTCAGAATGGTTTTCAGGGTTTCTCCCTCTACATACCGCATCACTAAGTAGGGCATCCCATCCTCTTCGCTGAAATCATAGACGGGCACTATATGGGGGTGAACCAGTCGGGCCACGATTTTCGCTTCCTTATGGAAACGCTCCAAGAAGGCCGCATCATCGACGAAGACAGGATGGAGCACCTTGATAGCCGCGTACCGATCCAAAGGAGCATGATAGGCTTTCCAGACGGTGGCCATCCCGCCATGGCCCAACTGTTCGATTATCTTGTAGGGGCCCACATACTCCCCAGGCGCAAAAGGCACTATCT
>JBHIDN010000089.1:0-6022 GCA_046760125.1 Anaerolineae bacterium | reverse complement strand
CGGTCTTAGCCGTGGTGACGATGGTGATCTCCATCCCTCGCACCTTATCTATGGAATCATAATCTATCTCCGGCCAGACCAACTGTTCCTCCAAACCTAAGGTGTAGTTCCCTCGCCCATCGAAGGAATCGGGCGAGACCCCTCGGAAGTCCCTCTGGCGAGCAAGGGCCACGTTGCAAAGGCGGTCCAAAAAATCGTACATCCGGTTACCCCGTACCGTGGCTTTCAGCCCGATGGGGTGCCCAGTCCTCAACTTGAAGCCGGCGATCGACTTTTTGGCCCGGGTTATGACCGGCCTCTGCCCGGTGATGGTAGCGATATCCTGGGAAGCGGAGTCCAGCGCCTTAGCATCGTCCTTCCCCTCTCCCAAGCCGATATTGACTACGATCTTCTCCAGGCGGGGCACCTCCATCACATTCCGGTAGCCGAACCGCTTCATCAGAGCGGGAACGATCTCCTCTCTATACCTCTTCTTCAGCCTAGGTATGATCTCTGCCATCTTCAGTCGATAGGCTCCCCACACTTCTTGCAAAGCCGGGACTTCTTCCCCTCCCCATCGACCCGGAACGCTATCTTGGTCCTTTGGTTGCAGTGAGGGCAGACCAAGGCCACGTTGGAGAGACGCAGGGGGGCTTCGAACTCTATGATCCCTGCCTGGGTGCGCACCCGACCGGTAGGCCTTTGGTGGCGTTTCACTAGATTGATGCCCGAGACCACCACCCGCCCTTCCTTAGGGAGTACGATCCGCACCGCGCCCCTCTCCCCTCGGAACTCTCCGGTGATGACCTCTACTGTATCTCCCTTCTTAATGCGATTCATCTATAGGACCTCCGGCGCGAGAGAGACTATCTTCATGTAGCCCTTATCTCGCAACTCCCGGGCTACGGGCCCGAAGATGCGGGTCCCTCGGGGGTTCTTATATTCGTCTACCAACACCGCCGCGTTCTCGTCGAACTTTATATAGGAACCATCAGGTCGTCCGTACTCCTTGGCCGTGCGGACGATAACCGCCTTCACCACCTCGCCCTTGCGAACGGAACCCGAAGGGATCGCCTGCTTCACCGTGGCCACAATGATATCCCCCACGCCCCCATACCGTCGCCTGGAGCCGCCTAGAACTCTGATGCACAGGATCTCTCGGGCACCGGTGTTATCGGCCACCTTGAGTCTGCTCTCCTGCTGGATCACCCCACTCCCTCTCCTGATACCAAGTAACATGACAGGGGGTTTCCCCTCCCTGCCGGGTCACTCTTTTAAGATCTCCTCCACCACCCACCGCTTCTCACGGCTCAAAGGGCGGCTCTCCTTGATGCGCACCATATCCCCTACTCGGCAGGCGTTTGTGGCGTCGTGAGCCTTGAACCGCTTCTTCACCCTCATCGTCTTCTTATATAAACGGTGTCGACGTAGCCTCTCCACCTCTACTACCACCGTCTTATCCATCTTATCGCTTACTACGCGACCGATCATACTTCTCTTCCGCCCCCTCATGCTTCCTCCTCAGAGCCGAAGAGTTCCCTCTCTCTCAAGATGGTCTTGGCTCGAGCGATATCTCTCTTCACCTGGGTCAAGCGGTTATAATCACTTAACTGTTTGGTCGCCAACTGGAAGCGGAGGTTGAACGTTTCCTCCCGTAACCGTTCCAACTCCTGCTCCAACTCTTCAGTGGTGAGAGCGCGCATCTCGCTAGCCTTCACTTGGTCACCTCGATCCAAAGAGCGAATCCGTCTTAGCGATAAACTGGGTCTTCATGGGGAGTTTATGGGAAGCGAGACGCATCGCCTCTCGGGCCGCCTCCTCTCGCACTCCGGCGATCTCAAAGAGGATCCTCCCCGGCTTCACCACAGCCACCCAGTGGTCCACGCTCCCTTTGCCACTCCCCATCCTGGTCTCCGCCGGCTTCTTGGTAACCGGCTTGTCAGGGAAGATGCGGATCCAAAGTTTTCCTCCCCGCCTCACGTAACGGACGATAGCCCTTCGAGCCGCCTCGATCTGGCGGCTGGTCACCCAGGAGGACTCCAAAGCCTGCAGACCGTACTCCCCAAAGTTGATCTGGTTCCCTCGAGAGGCCTTGCCCTTCAGTCTCCCCCGATGGGCTTTTCTATACTTGACCCGCTTGGGCATCAACATGGCTCTGGCTCCTTGCGCGGGGCTTCAGGTAGCACCTCGCCCTTGTAGACCCAGACTTTGATCCCTATCCTTCCCAATGTAGTGAGCGCCTCATCTTGAGCGTAATCGATGTTGGCCCGTATGGTATGCAGAGGGACCCTCCCCTCCATCACCCACTCGCGACGGGCCATCTCCGCGCCCAATAGCCGGCCGCTACAGGCTATCTTTATCCCCTCCACCCCCAGCCGCATAGCCCTACCCACCGCCTGCTTCATAGCCCTCCTGTGGGAGATCCTCTTTGAGAGCTGAGCCGCCAGGCTCTCAGCGATGAGATGGGCATCGATCTCTGGATGCTCCACCTCCTGGACTTCGATGCGGATCCTTTTGCCCGTCAACTCCTCCAGTTGACGACGAAGGGCGTTGACGGTAGTCCCTTTGCGGCCGATCACGATACCCGGCCTAGCCGTGTGAATGGTCACCGAGACCTGATTGGCGAAGCGCTCGATCTCTATTTTGGAGATGCCAGCCCTCGACAGTTCTTTCCGAATCAGATCCCGTATGGCCAGATCCTCCTTCAGGAGAGCAGCGTATTCTCGCCCCTCGGCGTACCATCGGGCTTTCCAATCTTTGATGATCCCCAGCCTAAACCCTTCCGGATGTACCTTGCGGCCCAAAACCCCTCCTTCCCAGACCTACTCCCACTCGCTGACCACTACGGTGATGTGAGCGGAGCGCTTCAAGATCGGCTTCGCCCGTCCCCGAGGCCCTGCCCGCCACCTCTTCAAGCGAGGGCCATCGTCGGCCGTGATCCGAGCGATGTACAATTCATCGGCGGAAAGGCCGTGTATATCCTCCGCGTTGGCCGCCGCCGACTTGATAGCCTTGGCCACCGGCTTGGCCGCCGCTTGAGGCAGAAATTTGAGATAGGTTAAAGCCTCGTTCACCCCCTGACCACGAACCATATCCGCCACCCGCCTCACCTTGCGGGGAGAGATGTGAACATATTTTATCACCGCCCTGGCCTCGATCCCCATTTACTTCTTCCTGATGCGAGTGGACCTCTCCCGAGAGGTATGGCCCCGGAAAGTCCTGGTAGGGGCGAACTCCCCCAATTTATGTCCTACCATGTTTTCAGTGATGTAGATAGGCACATGACGACGCCCGTCGTGGACGGCGATAGTGTGCCCCACCATCTGAGGGAAGATGGTAGAGGCTCGAGACCAGGTCTTTAGCACCCGCTTCTCTCCCGAAGCGTTCAGGGCTTCGATCCTTTTCAGCAGTTTGGGATCCACATATGGTCCCTTCTTCAGCGAGCGCGCCATGCAACTATCCTCCATCGCCATCGGCTAACGAAAGCCGACTATTCTCTAGGCTCTCTTCTTCCCCCGCCGCTTCACGATCCATTTATCCGTACCCTTGCGCCGCCGGGTCTTCTTGCCCAAGGTGGGCTTGCCCCAGGGGCTCTTGGGCGAGGGCATCCCGATGGGGGCCTTGCCCTCTCCCCCGCCATGGGGGTGATCTCGGGGGCTCATGGCCGAGCCTCTGGTGGCAGGCCGCCGCCCCAGCCAGCGGGCTCGACCGGCTTTTCCCAAACTCACATTGCCCCAGTCGGTATTCCCCACCTGGCCGATGGTGGCCATACACTGGGTATGTACCAACCGGACCTCCCCCGAGGGCAGACGGATATGGGCATAGTTACCCTCTTTGGCCAGAAGTTGCGCCGAAGCGCCCGCCGAACGGGCCAACTGCCCCCCTCTCCCCCTCTGAAGTTCGATGTTATGGATGGTGGTGCCCACGGGGATATTAACGATAGGCAAGGCGTTCCCCACTCTGAGATCGGCCTGGGGCCCCGCTTCCACCCGATCGCCCACCTTGAGCCCCAGAGGGGCTAGGATATACCGCTTCTCGCCATCGGCGTAGACCAGAAGGGCGATCCGCGAGGAGCGGTTGGGATCGTACTCGATGGAATCGACGCGAGCCGGAACCCCGAACTTGTCGCGTTTGAAATCGATGATCCTATAGCGGCGTTTATGTCCGCCGCCCTTATGGCGGACGGCGATCTTCCCCCGGCTTCGGCCCGCCTTCTTCTTCAAGGGAGCAACGAGCGAGGGCTCTGGTTCCTGGCGCGTGATATCCTCAAAAGTGGTGACGCTCATCCCTCGCCGACCGGGCGAGGTGGGCTTATAGATCTTGATAGGCATAAATCTAACTAGACCCCCTCAAAGAGCTCGATCCGCTGTCCCTCAGCCAATTTCACGATAGCCTTCTTCCAAGAAGGGGTACGGCTCACATGCCGGCCCCATCTCCGCGGCTTTCCCGGCACATTGATGACGTTGACCGAGACCACATCTACACCGAAAACCCTCTCTACCGCCTCCTTGACCTGCAATTTGTTCGCCCGGCGGTCTACCTCGAAGGTATAAATTCCCTGCTCGATCTGCATGGTGGTCTTCTCGGTAATTATGGGACGGCGCAGAACCTCGTAGGTCTCCATCATATCACCCCAAGACCCCCTCGATCACCTGAAGAGCCTCCAGGGGCATAATCAGCCAATCATGGCTCAAAAGGTCCCTCAAGTTCAGATAGTTAGCCCGCAAAGTTTTGACCCCCGGGATATTCCGCGCTGATCTCTCCACGTTGGTATCCCGCTCCGGGAGGAGGATAAGGGCGCTATCCTCCACCTTCAGGTTCTCCAGGATAGTTAGCATCTCCTTGGTCTGGGGCTTTTCCATCTCCAGCCCCTCCAAGACCAAGATCTTCCCCTCCTGGGCCTTGACCGTGAGGCCCCCCTTCAGGGCCAGATGTCTCATCTTTCTGGGCATCTTCTGGCGGTAACTTCGCGGCTGGGGGCCGAAGACCGTTCCTCCTCCCCGCCACTGGGGCTCCCGTATGCTCCCATGGCGAGCCCGTCCGGTCCCCTTCTGTCGCCAGGGCTTGGCCCCACCGCCCCTCACCTCGCCGCGGGTCTTGGTCTTGTGCGTCCCCAAGCGGGCGTTGGCCAACTGCCTAACCAGCGCCTGGTGCATCACCGCCTCGTTCACCGGCGCGGCGAAGATATGATCCGGCAACTCGACCTGCTTCTTCCTCTTCTTCCCCGAGAGAGCATAAAGCGGAACTTTCATATCCACTTCGCACTTTCTACTTGCTCTTGACCGCCTTCCGGACCATCACCAAGCCACCTCGGTTGCCAGGGATGGAACCCCGTACGCCCAAAAGGTTCCGCTCTGGGTCCACCAGAACCACCTTCAGGTTCTGGACGGTCACGCGCTCGTTCCCCATCCGACCAGCCATGCGCATCCCCTTGAAGACCCGGCCGGGTGTGGTGGTGGCACCGATGGATCCCGGGGCCCTGGCCCGGTCAGACTGCCCATGAGTGGCCGGCCCCCCTCGGAAGCCGTGCCGCTTCATCACCCCAGCGAACCCCTTCCCCTTGGAGATGCCGGTCACATCCACCAGATCGCCCACGGAGAAGAGGCTGACGTCGAACTTCTGGCCGACCTGGTAGCCCTGCACGTCCTTAACCCTCACCTCCCGCAGATAGCGAAGGGGGACCAACTCTTTCAGATGGCCACGCTGGGGCTTATTGAGCCGCTTCGTCTCTCCGAAGCCCAACTGCAACGCCGTGTAGCCATCTTTTTCTTCAGTTTTCACTTGAGTGATGTAGCAGGGCCCCGCCTCGACGAGGGTGACGGGGACTATCTCCCCCCTCTCGTCGAAGATCTGGGTCATCCCCATCTTCTTACCTAAAATAGCCTTCATTCTACAGTTTTATCTCGATATCGACCCCGGCCGGGAGGTTGAGACGCATCAAGGTATCGATAGTCTTAGATCCGGGCTCTAGGACATCGATGAGCCGTTTATGGGTCCGGATCTCGAACTGCTCCCGAGAGTCCTTGTCGATGAAAGGCGAACG
>JBHIDN010000088.1:0-6029 GCA_046760125.1 Anaerolineae bacterium | reverse complement strand
CAGGACAGGCCCTTCGGCTTCGCTCAGGACAGGCCCTTTCCGCCTCCTCATATCAGTGGTCGTTTTCGGTTCCTTGATTGGCTGCGTCCGCAAGATAGAGCCTCACCCTCCGGTGCATCTCCGGCTTGCTGGCTCCACCTCCATGCAACCTCTGATGGAAGCCTTGACCGAGGCTTATAGTTCACGGCACGAGTACGTGACCTTCGCTCTCGAGAGTGGCAACTCCCAGGTGGGGTTGGACGCTCTGCGCGGTGGAGCCATCGATATCGCCTTGGTCTCGCGGGAGATGAGACCTGAGGAGATGGGTGGGCTTCTGGTCACACCGATAGCCAGGGATGGCATAGCCATCGTGGTCAACGAAGATAACCCCATTGGCGCTCTCACCTTGGAAGAGATACGGTCGATCTTCGCTGGGGAGAGCTTGTCTTGGGGAGAGGTGGGAGGCCAGGAAGGGGTTCATCCCGACGACTCACCCCCAGGGGATATCCAGGTGGTGAGTCGGGAGGAGGGGTCAGGGACGAGGAGGATTTTCGAGGCTTTGGTCATGGAAGGTAAGCGAGTAACTTCCACGGCGGTGGTGATGCCCACAGATGGGGCGGTGGGCGAATATATAGCCCAGGAGCCAAGGGCGATAGGCTACGCCTCTATGGCTGATCTTCCCTCGGGTGTTAAGGCCCTCCGGATCGGTGGGGTGGAGCCCAGCCCGGCTACGGTTTCTTCAGGAGAATACCTCCTGGTACGCCCCTTCCTTCTGGTAACTGAAAAGCGACCCCACCAGGAGGTTCAAGCCTTCATCGACTTCTGTCTCAGTCCAGCCGGGCAAGCGATAGTAGAGAAGGGGTACGGGCGGTCCCCGTGAGGGACTTGAGTTGGAGAAGCGGTTGGCGGGAGGGCCCAACTAGTAAGCGTTGGTGGCCCTTATCCCTTATGGGGCTCGCTTTGGAGATATAACCCTCTATTCTTGTTTCTGCGCCAAATCCTCTTTCAGCCGTTTCCTCACCCGCTTCTGGAAATCGTAGGCTTTCTTCTCGTAAGGGTGTCTATCTAGGTCGTAGCCTACCCTGAGCCACTCCTTAAGATACCGCCACAGAAAGCGGAATATACCCCATCTCTTATACTGCTCCACATGTTTCAGTTCATGGGCCAATAAAGCCAGCCCCTCGACGGTCCCGGGCTTGTAGTTCTTCGTGAGGAGGATGATGATATGACCTAGAGTGATGGCCGAGTGCCTCTGGGAGAGGAAGCGGGGACAGAAGGGGAGCACGAAGAGTCGCGCCCGATCTACGATGCCAGGATCGACAAACCACTCTTTCTTCTTCAAGGCTCTTTTGGCCTGCTCTGGCAGACTTCCCATTCCATCTCTGTCCGCTCTTCACCATGAGGTGACCCATCTTCGGAAAGCAACTATCTACGGCTCTTCTATAAGAAACCTAGCGCCTTAGCCCAGAGAAGCCCGGTCAAGGAGAGACCATCCAGAATCAGATTCTCCTTTAGGAGTTGCTCTACCTCCTCCGGTTGGAACCAGCGGACCCCTTGCACCTCGTTGGTGCAGGGCGCGGCCCCGCTGGGCATCACGCCCTGGGCCACAAAGATGTGAAAGGCTAGGTTGCTGGAGCCGATGGAGGGGTGGTACCATCCCAGTTTGATGAGGGAACGGGCCACGTGCCCTGTCTCTTCCTTCAGTTCGCGTAGCACAGCCTCCTCTACCGACTCTCCCTCCTCGACGGCACCAGCCGGGATCTCCCATCCTCGGCTGTCGGTGATGAACCGGTAGTGGTCTATAAGGAGGATGCGACCATTATCCCCTATAGGCACCACGCCGGCCGCCTCGCGCGGGTAGTCCACTATGTGGTGATCTGGGATCACCGTTCCATCCGGCAGCCGTACCTTAGCCAGATGGAGGTTGATCCAGGGGCTTTCGTAGATGACCTTCCTTTCCAGAATCTGCCAAGGGCGCTTCTCGCTCATCTCCGGTCCTTTCTATAGGGAGTCGATATTCGTTCTGGAAGCTATCCTGGCCGTATCGCAGGGTGAAAACTAATCTCCTCTCTCCAGGTGAAGGGAAACGCAGGGTCAGGTTTTGCACCAACTTAGCCTCGCTGTCAGCCTCTAGGCTGGATTGGAAGGCTGCGTGGAGGGTCCGAACGCCTTGGGCGTTGAAGACCTCGGCCATGACCTCTACCTGATCATAATTGTCTTGGCTATCGTTGACGATATAGATGGGAGCGGCGATCTCCTCCCCGACCTTAAAGACGTCCTTTTCCAGCAGGGTGAATACGTATTGGGGGTGGAAGGCGTGCTTTAGGGCGTAATAAGATCGTTTGGGAACCCGCCAGTAGTCGATGACCGACCATTGGATGGCCGGGTTAGGGTCCAAAAGGAGAAAGGCTAGTAGGCCACCCGTGGGGCGATACTTATGGTAACGGAGCCGGTCGATGAAAAAACGGTTGACCTGGGTTTGGTAATCTTGGCTAGCCTCGATGAGTTGAGGGAGGTCTTCACAGGCCTGCACATCTATCCAATGTTGCATATTGCCCCATTGCAGGCTATGCCGTTCTTCTAGGTGGCGCCAATCGATCTTCTCCGGGTCGGGGGCCATGAATTTGACGCTACTCTCATAGTTGGGGAAGGATTGGGCTCCGAACTCGGTGACGAAGCGGATATTCTTGAGGGAGCGGCGGCGCAAGTTGTCGAAAGCGCGCAGGGGCCCAGAAGCGGGATACCAACCATGGTAGTGGTGGCCATCGGTACCACCTCTCCATAGACCGAGGGCCCACTCGCCCGAAGAGCGCACCACGAAGCGGGTGGGGTCCAGCCTCTTTGCCTGCCGTTTGAGCCGGCTGTCCATTATTTCCCGGTTCCAGGAGTAAACAAAGAGGGACCAGAGCATCCGCAGGAAGTTCCGGCGCAAGAATCTTGGGCGGCCGGCTAGAGCCTCCGTAGTCTCGGTGATCCAAAGGGGCTCGTTATGCATGCACCAGATGACGATGGCGGGGTGGTTGAAGAGGAGACCGATCATCTTTTCCACCTGGCGCAATGCCTGGGGCAGGACCTCTTTACGGTAGTGCCATTGGAGAGGGAAATCTTGCCATAAGAGGATCCCTGCCTCGTCGGCCGCTTCGTAGAAGGCGGGGTGCTCTACATGGGCGTGGACCCTCAATATGTTCATATGGGCGTCCTTAGCCAGTTGCAGGTCCCTCTGGTAGGCCTCGTAGGTCATGCGGGCCATCCGGGTATCTCCCGGCGGGTAGTTGTTCCCCTTCAAGAAAAGTCGTTTTCCATTGAGATAGGCTATCCAGTCTCGCATCTCGAAGGTACGGAGCCCAAAGTTAAACTCTACTTCATCCGACCGGGTTCTTTGACCGGTGATCACTTCTACCGTCACTCGGTAGAGGTTGGGGTAGCCCAAGTCATGGGTCCACCAGAGCCGAGGGTTGGCTATCTCTAAGGTCGTCTCCCACTCATTTTTGCCCTCAGCCAACTCTACTCCCTTCTCCCAGGCTTGGGGCTGGCCGGGGAAGTTATGGGGGGTGAATGTTATCCGAACCTTGGCAGAGAGCGGTTGGGTGGCGTCAAGGAGGAGGCGAGCGGAGACCAGAGCGGATTCAGGGGAAACCTCTATCATCTGAAAGCGCTCTCCCTGGAGATAGACCGAGCCTGATTCGAGGATTTCGACCGGGAGCCATATGCCTCCCGGGTTGCTCGCCGGATCCAGGCAATCCCAATGGGAGAAGACGCCGGTGATCATCCTCTTCTCGGTCTTCTCCTCCTCGTTCGGGCAGTCCACCTCCACTAGTAGGGTATTCTCCTTCCTTAGAAGACTGGTCACCTCGTACTCCTGGGGGAAGAAGTAGCCCTCATTCTCCCCCAAGAGGTGGCCGTTGAGATAGACGGTGGACCAATAGAAGATGCCGCTGAGGCGCAAGCGATACCTTTTACCCCTTCGTTTCTGGAAGGGAAACCCTTTTTTGTACACCACCTTGCCGGCATACGATTCGAGTTCCGGGTGCTCCTGCCAGTGGCTGGGAACCTCCATCGAAAGCCACCCTTCTTCGGCAGAGTAATCTTCTTTGAACTCTTCCACGGGCAGGAGTTGCCAGGTGCCGTTCAATGAGATCTTCTCCATAAGTCAACTGTCCTTTTCGATGTTAGTGCTGACCCTTTGACCGCGGGGACAGATAGCGACGCATATCCCACAGACGGCCTCATCTGCCCCCACCCGCTCTTTGAGCAGCCGTTTGGCTTCCCTGCGACAGGCATGAGCATCGAGGAGTTCCTCCCGGGCCATACCCACTCTCCATTCTCGGCCCCTTATCGCTCCGACAGGGCAAGCCTCGACGCAGAGGCGGCAACCTCCACATCGCCCTTCAAGGATAGGCTGACCGGTGGGAAAGGGCAAATCGGTGAAGACGGTGACCAGCCGGACGCGGGGGCCGAAGTCGGGGGTGATCAAGAGCCCGCTTTTGCCTATGAACCCCAGTCCGGCACGGGTGGCCGCTATCTTGTGCTGGAAGGCTGCCCTTAGGGTTCGCTCATACCCTGGCTCTCGGTCGCTATCCGTGATGGTGGCCGGGAAGGCCTCGGCCTCATAGCCAGCCCCAAGGAGGAGCCGCGCTGTCCTCTGGGCGATCTCGTTGAGCTCCTTGTTGGCTCGTAGGTACTCCTCGTAATAATCAAGTGTGGGACCATTCTTCACCCCTTTCAGGATGACCGGGTCCAGAGCCAGGGCGATGGAGATAGCCCGGGGCCAAGGGGCGAACTCTCTTATATCAGCGAAGCCCACCAGCGAGGCTCCAAAACTCGCGATCTCTCTTGGAAGAGAGCCCATCATCCCCTTAGAAGGGCCCTTCTCTTCGCCTTGGAGCCACGTGCTCAGGAGATGCATAGTTTTACTCTCGGGGTTCAAGTCTGAATCTGGCTCTGATCTCTCCCACCACCCGGCCATGTCGGTTCTTCACCGGGGGCCGATAGTAGATGCTGAGCCTCTCTAGATCCTCTAGGTTCAAAAATCCTAGTTGGTACAACGTCTCGATGACCACCGGGTTTCTACCCCGGGGAGAGCCATCCTCCATCTTTATGGCTATCCCCAACCCTCCCCCCTCTTGGAGGACACCGATGGCGAAGTAACCTTCCGCGCCAGCCTTGGCCACAAGCGTGTTAGGCTGGAGGCGCATCAGTTCCGTCTCCAGCCTGCCAGTTGAGCCTCCCACCATCTCTGGATAGGAGCGCATCGCTTGCACCACTCGGCGACACGCCTCTTGTCTTAAAGGAGGAAAGTGACGAGGATCCACCAGCCGGGCGTAGGCTAGAGCAGCCCTCCGCATGGGGAGGGTGAAGGTGGGAGCGCCGCAGCCATCAACGGCTATGATAACCGTTTGAGGTTCCATCCCTGCGAAGTCGGCTATGCTTTGCAAGATAGCCTCTTGTACGGGATGTCCAGGTCTCTCATAATCTTCGATGGAATGGCCTTTATGCAAGGCCAAGGCTAACATGCCCGCGTGCTTGCCAGAGCAGTTGTTATGCAGGACCGAGGGCTCCTCTTTTGCCTCTCGCAACCGTTGAGATGCGACCCTATCGAAGGGGTAGTGGATGCCACAGTGCAACGCTTCTGCGCCCAGCCCGATCTTGGCCAGGATACTGGCCACCGCTTGGAGGTGGATATCCTCGCCATTGTGGGAGCCGGCCATGACCGCCAACTCCCGGTCGGTGAAGCCGAACCGCGCCGCCGCGCCGCTTTCAATGAGGGGGATAAGTTGCAAAGGTTTGGCCGCCGAGCGGAGAAAGGTGACGAACTCATAGTTGCCGATGCCTTTCACCACTCGCCCGCTAGCATCCGCCACCACGACCACTCCACGATGAAGGGATTCGACCTCCTCTCCCCTCGTCACCTCCACCAAGGGAGGCCCTGCACCGATCCCTATCTCACCCATCCTCTCTCCTTGGAAGGCTGAGGCAGAAAAGCGCGGCTACTAAAGGGAGGAGGACTAAGAGTTCGAGGCTTCTGAGAAGGCCGAACCGGTCAGCCAGAA
>JBHIDN010000087.1:0-6059 GCA_046760125.1 Anaerolineae bacterium | reverse complement strand
GACGCAGTCGTAATCATCCTGCAAGGCCACGTAGTTCCTGATAGCCCCCAAGTAGTTTCCCAGATGCTGCCTTCCGGTAGGTCGTGCTCCTGAGAAGACCCGTCCTTTCTTTGTCATCTTTCCTCCCTTCCAAAAGAGAAATCTCGTCCTTGGGGACGAGATCTCGATCCCGCGGTGCCACCCCGCTTAGGCGAAAGCGCCTCTCTCGAAACAGGTACCTTTAGCGATACCCTCAGCCTTGATAACGGTGGCCATTCCGGCGCAGCCTACTCTTATTTCAGCCTGCGGCTCCCAGGTCCATTCAGCGTCAGCGCTGGCGTCGGGCTTCCACCTCTCCCCGACTCTCTGGCCCCCTCGACTTTTTAAGCCCGCTTCGACGCCTACTACTCCTGTTCCCGGCCTTTAGAACCTTTACCGTTTTGTAAAAGTATATCACGTTATAACCGAGGTGTCAATCCGACGGACCGTCGGGCTTATACGTGTCAATAGCCAGCGAAGCCTACGGTGACCCTCTCTCCATCTACAATGGTGGGCACCTTCCTTTGGCCACCGTTGAGTTGTAGCATCTCTTCCAGCCTCTCAGGGTCGGCTTTGACGTTGTACTCGGTGTATTCGACCCCCTTGAACTTGAGGTCGGCTTTGGCCGCCATGCAGAAAGGGCAGCCGGGCTTGGTATAGATGGTTACGCTTTTGGTCACCTCTTCACCTCCTGGCATCCTCAAAAGAAGAGTCTACTATCATCGCTCCCACAAAGCAACATTAAACCTTGCCAAAGGCTGAGGGATGGGATAGAATTCCTTGCCGTCTAGGAGAAGAGATGCTGGTAGGTATCATAGCAGATACTCATATACCTCATAGGCTGAAGGCTGTCCCCCCGGCTGTTTTTGAAATCTTCAACGAGGTAGAGTTGATATTACACGCCGGAGACATCGTAGACCCTCGTATTCTCGACGATTTGGCTTCCCTGGCCCCGGTGAAAGCGGTGAGGGGGAACGTGCACCTGGTCGATAGGAGTTTGGACCCTCAACTGCCCCAGGCGCAGCGGCTCCATATCTTGGGGCATCATCTCGTGCTCACCCATGGCCACGGCTCGTTTGTGAGGGGCTCCCTGGAGAGGGTACGGTATTGGCTCAGCCGCGACCGCGATCTCGTTAACCGGAGGATCGCTAACTGGTGCCTGGATATGTACTCTGAGGCCGATCTTATCATCTTCGGCCACTCCCATCGGGCCTATAACCAGACATTTGGCCAGAGGTTGCTCTTCAACCCCGGGGCGGTCTGCCCCACGGAGGGGGAGATACCCTCAGTGGGGCTGCTCACCATCGAAAGAGAGAAGGTCAGCGGTCAACTGATTGAATTGACATAAAACAAGAGTTTACATAAATACCTAATTGACCAAAGGGTGCCCATTTGCTATAATAATGAGGGATGTTTAGATCTAGAAAGGCAAGGGAAAGGCGATGGTTAACAGTCTGAGAAAGGAATTGAAGGGCTTCATATTATTCTTGCCTCTGGCCGGTGTTTCGGTATTGCTCGTCTTCCTGATGGTAGGGTCTGGGATGGCTGGGTCGGGTGGTCTGTTCGAATCACCTATTAGCCCCCTTCCCATATCTCCTACCCCCTCGCCTCTCGGGGAGGAAGCCGTTGGCCCCTCTACACTCCCTCCTCTCATCGCCGTACGCACCCAGCCCAACTACTTGCCCTGGATCTTAGGCGGCCTGGTGATCATCGGTGGGGTAGTGGGGGTGATGCTCTATCGAAGGGGGAGGGGTGATGAAGGGTGAGATCCGCCGCATAGTTGGTCTTTTGCCCCTCATGCTGCTCTCGATGGCTCTTCTCTCTCTCTTGGTGCGAGGTAGTGGTGTCTTGGCCTACCCTTCCTTCCAATCCCCCGCCAGTCCTCCTCCACCCACCGTTTCCCCGTCTCCAACCGCTACAGCCATCCCCCCTACGGAGACGCCCCAGCCCCCCACGCTGACAGAGGCCCCAGCGCCTACGGAGACGCCATTGCCTGAAGAGACGCCCCTGCCCTCTCCTACCCCAACGTTTGAGGTTGCGCCACCCGCTGTTGTGGCCTCTCCCATCCCCTTTGCTGAGGAGACCCCTTCTCAGCCTTCTCGTCCTAGCCGCTCCTGGGCCGACTATATACAGATCGGCTTCGTCGCTTTAGCCTATACGTGGCGTGCTTTAGGGGTCCTAGCCTTGATCGCCTTCTTGGGTTTGGTTATCTTCCTCGCCATCGGGAGATGGAGAAGTTAAAGTCCCCCCTTCTTCTCCTTCTTTTGGTATCCCTGGCTTTCGCTCTTCGCCTCTATCACCTCGATTTCCAGAGCCTCTGGCGTGATGAGGTAGATGCCATCCTTTTCGCCGAGAAGGGGCCCCTGGGGCTTCTCCCTTGGTTCATAGAGCCCGGCCAGAACGGCCCCCTCTATTATCTGTTTCTTTCTTTCTGGATAACCCTTGTCGGACGGAGCGAGTTCAGCGTCAGGTTCTTTTCCCTCTTTTGGGGGGTGCTTTTGGTGCCTCTCATCTATCAGGTAGGGCGGAGGTGGCTGGAGCGCCAGGTGGCCCTCTGGGCCGCTCTTCTGGTCGGCCTCTCCCCCTATCTGGTCTGGTATTCCCAGGAAGCGAAGATGTACTCCCTTCTCGCCTTCCTCTCCTTACTTTCTGTCCACCTTTATCTTCTGGCTTTGGAGAGGAGCCGCTGGTATCTATGGTTGGGCTACCTTCTGACCACAGGGCTCTCCATGTATATCCATATTCTGGCTGTGCTTCTCATCCCTTTCGAGGCGCTCTTCTACCTCATCAGTTGGCCCCGATACCGGGGAGCGAGTAAGGCTTGGCTTATAGCCATGGGCATCTTGGTTTTGCCTTACCTTCCTCTAGCCAGGTGGGAGATCCCCACCCTCTTTTCCTCCTTCGCCACAGGACATAAGTTTTACACCCTCCCTGAGATATTCACCGTCCTCCTCTTCTCTTTTGGGCTAAATTCTGCTCCTTACAGGGGTCTCTCCCCAGCAGCCCTCGTCCTTTTCCTACTTTTGGCGGGGGTTCTTCTCTATCGAAAAGAGGGGGGAAGAGAGGAGGTCTCTCTGGGAGGCTTCCTTGCGCTGGTGAGGAATATTCTCGCCAGGCATCATTCGGTCCTCTTTTTGTCTCTCTATCTCTTTGTGCCTCTCTCTGCTCTTTATCTCATCTCTCTGGGGATGCCCATCTTCACGGACCGTTACCTCATCTCCACAACGCCGGCCTTCTTTCTCCTCATAGGTTGCGGGCTTGTGGCTATCGGGAACCGCTCTAGGCTACTTTTGGCCCTTTGCTTGGCACTCCTCTTGGTAGTTAACCTTTCGACTTTATGGTTCCAGACGCATACGAAAATAAAGTCCGATTTCCGATCGGCCGCAGAATATATGACAGACCGAGAGGGGCTCATACTTTTCCTCATGCCCTACGTGCGCCAGAGTTTCGCCTATTACTACCCGGGCGACTTCGTGGGGGCCGACCCTCCCTACACCAATGGGGGTTTAGATCGAGAGGGTGTGGCAGAGGAGATGGAAAAGATCACGGCTGGTCAAGAGACGGTTTGGCTTCTGGTTTCCGAAGGGGAACTGTGGGATTCGCGGGGCTTGGTGCGAGAGTGGCTGGAGGAGAATGGTGCCCTGGTCGAGCAGACTGAGTTCGCTCGGGTGGAAGTTTATCGATATTCTCTGGGCAGAGGTCACTAGGGAGGAGGTCTCATGAGATGTGTCTTTTGTAGCGAAAAAGCCTGGTACCGCTGTGCTCGGGGCAGCGCTCTTCTCTGTCCCCGACATGCCAGATTAGAGGTGGTAGGGCCAGGGACGGTTCAGCCTGAAAGGTTCACCATGAACGGAGAGAAGGGTAAGATAACTGTTCGACCAGCAGAACTCGACGATTATTCGCGCATTGGGGAGTTAGCATATCATTTTTTGGGGGAGACAAAGGTAGAATGTTTCGAGACCCACTACGATGTGACCCGGTCTCCGGCCCTGGTGGCTATAAGCGGGGGGAGATCGTGGGGTTCCTCTCCTATGCCTTGGAGAGGGAGGCTTTAGTTTTGGTGATGCTGAATATCCTGCCCACCTATCAAGGCCGTGGAGGGGCAAGGGCTCTCTTTGAAGCGGCGGTGAGGGAGGCAAGAGAGCGTGGCCTCTTGCGACTCTTGGTGGCCACTTCTAACGATGATTTGCCAGCCCTTTACCTCTATCAGCGGTGGGGTTTCACCCTGAAGGGCTGTCTACTGGGAAGGGTGGCTGAACATCATGGCCTGGTGATGCCCGGCTTCGCAGGCGTAGGGGTGCGCGATGAGTTACAACTGGAATTAGGACTAAAGTAAGGATTGTTGGGGAGAGTTTGGTATGGTACGATTTTCGTGAGAGGCGGCCTATTTCTTGGCCGAGGTGGGGAGAGGTTGTGCGTTCACCATACGAGGGAAGGGAAGCCACGATCACTATTCTATTGGTCGAGTCCGACCGAGAGATGGCGAGGCGGATCGAGGAGATCCTGACGGCAGAGGGGATGAGGGTTGTCGTCGCCGCCAACCGAGAGGAGACCCTCTCCCATACCGATGATGGAGAGGTGGATATCGTCATCTTGGGGCTTAATCGGTCCAAAGATGTGGAACTATGCTGGCAGATCCGGGAGCGGACGACGGTTCCTCTTCTAGTGCTAGCGGAAGATGGCAAGGAGGCCGTTCTAGCCCGAGGATTGGAGTGGGGGGCCGACACCTATTTAAAGAAGCCCTTCACCGTGCGGATCTTCTTGGCTCAGGTTTACGCCCTCTTAAGGCGTATCGGAGGGTTCAGAGCGGGCCACGCAGGACAGTTGCAAGTGGGAGGGCTGGTCATCAATGTGACTCGGCATGAGGTGATGGTAGATGAAGAACCGGTCCATCTCACGCCCACGGAGTACAGGATCTTGAGTTGCCTGGTGAGGAATTCGGGCCGGGCCCTGAGCCACCGTGGCCTGGTGAAGCAGGTTCACGGCTACGATTGTGATCTCGATGAAGCCAGGGAGATCCTCAAAGTGCATATCCATAATCTACGTCGGAAGATCGAACCACGGCCCCACCACCCCCGTTTTATTCGCAGTGTGCGGGGCTTTGGATATATGTTCGAGCGACGGAGGTATGATCGGGAGAGGCTGGATAGAACCTTAACCAAACCTTAACTCTCTAGGCCCAGGACTCTGGTACAATAGTACCAAAGAAGAATAAGGAACTCCTCGTTGTAGGATGAGGGGTAACTCCGAAAGGGCAAACCTGTCGAAAGGCGGGGGCGCAAAGCCACGGGTCCTTATTTCTGGGTCGGATAGCCGGGCTGCCGAAGAGCAACCTGGCAAAAGACGAGGACGGCTGGGCTGCCGAAGAGAACTCTTCTTCGGTGGCCTATTTTATTGTCCACAAATGCGGCCTGAGAGCCGGGTATGAATAGAAGGAGGGTGAAGATGGTGGCAACCATAGTTCCAAAGGTGGATAGGCGTCTCTTTATTATCTTCCTCGTTCTATGTTTGATCTCTACTATTGCGCTCTTGCCCCCCTTACCTCAGGTGCAGGGGGGCAAAGTTCAGCCTATCCTGCGCCAGATGGCGGCTTCCCAGCCGGGGATGGTCGTGGGGGTCATCGTCCAGAAGGCAGGAAGCGGCCAGTCTCCGGAAGAACTGGTGCGCCTGCTTGAAGGAGAGGTCACCAAGGATCTTCGGATCATCAACGCCTTTGCGGCGGAACTCCCGGCCGGCGAGGTGGAGAGATTAGCCAGAGATCCAGGGGTGCGCTGGATCTCCTTCGATGCACCGATGATCAAACAGAGCGACCCCTCCACTTTCATCGTCTGGGCCACAGCCCAAGGCATCTCCCTGGCCAATGAGTTCACAGATGCGGCCCAGATCTACGATTCTTACAAGGGCCCTAACGAGACCTATGGCTACGGGGGGTGGCGTTCTGGTGAGAATGAAGCCTCTTTCACTGGTTTCTCCATTCCAGACTTAAGTGGAAGCATCGAGAAGGTGGAGGCTGTCTTCTATCTCTACCTCTCAGCCCCTTT
>JBHIDN010000086.1:0-6078 GCA_046760125.1 Anaerolineae bacterium | reverse complement strand
AGGGGAAGACGCCGCCAGGTATCGAGGCTGAAGAGACGCTTCAAGATGCGGCTAGGACGCAAGTAAAAACGTCTATAGGCCTCGTGCCACTTCCTTTCCACCAGTTCCGCCGTCATCTCGCCGATGGCGAAGCGAGCCTTCTCATCGTGGATGGCGAAATCGCGCCAGTCTCGACTGAAAAGGTTGCCCTCATGCAGGATCATCTCGTAGAGTTCGGTCCCCGGATAGGGGGCGGCGATCATGAAGTTGGCCAGATCGGGGTCCAACTCCAGGGCCAAACATATAGTCGCCTCCATGGTCTCCTCTGTCTCCGTGGGCATGCCGAAGATGAAGAAGCCCATCGTCTCTAGCCCCACCTTTTTGGACCAGCGGAAGGCGCGTCTGATCTCTTTGATGGTCTGTCCCTTCTTCATATAGTCCAGCACTCTCTGGCTCCCGCTCTCCACTCCAAACCCCACCCGCTTGCAGCCCGCCTCCTTCATGAGATGCAGAAGTTCCTCATCTATGTTATTCACCCTGATCCCGTGGACGGTGATCCAGGGGATATGATTGAGCCCCTCCTGGATAAGGAGACGACAGATCCTCTTGGCCCGCTTAGCGTCCAGAGTCATCACATCATCGGTGATGCCGATCTCCGTGGCCCCTAGATCTCTCACCAGCCAGCGCCACTCGGCTACCACATTCTCCGGCGAGCGGGGACGCCAGACACGCCCGGTTATAGCCTTGGAGCAGAAGATACACCCATAAGGGCAGCCTCGCGAGGTAACGATGGTATAAGCCCGAGCGTTAGGGTCCAACCCATCGGTGAGGGGCTGGAGGTTGGTGTACCTTTCGATCTTGAGGAGATGATGGGCGGGAAAAGGGAGCGAATCCAAATCTTCCGACAGGGGCCGGGAGGGGTTATGAACTATAGACCCTTTCTTAAAAGAGAGGCCCAGAACCCCCTCCAAATCGCTTCCCTCCTCCAAGGCGCGCGCCAGCTCCACGATCGTCTCTTCGCCCTCTCCCCGGACTACGATATCCACCTCTGGCCGCTCCAAAGACTCATCGGGCAGAAGCGTAGGATGGGGCCCACCCAGAACGGTGACCGCACCCCTTTCCTTGGCTTGAGCCGCCACCTCCCAGGCCTCATAGATGAGGGGCGTCACGGCGGTTACCCCCACCAGGTCGAACCCCCCTCTATCCAAAACCTGGCCCAAAGGCTCCGTCTCCACCACCGCATCGTAGATCTCGACCTCGTGGCCTGCGCCCTCCAAGACAGCAGCCAAGTACCCCAAACCCAAGGGGATATGCTTTCTCGAACTCCAAACGGTAGATTTGGGGCCGACGAGAAGGATCCTCATCTAGGGCCTCTCCTAACCACTGACTTCCCCCTCCCAGGCCTCCTCGGTCTCCATGGCCGGTGATGCGACCCTCCGCTTCCGCCACCATATGATCCCCCCAGGGAGGCTGGCTAGGATGATTATGACCTGGATGATGAGGGACAAGGAGAGCGACTTCACCTCCGGCACCCCCACCAGGTTGAAGAAGAAGACGTAGGCGCTCTGATTCAGCCCGATGCCCCCTACGGAGATGGGGATGAGCAGCACGAAGGCGATGAGGGGGTTGAAAAGGAAGATGTAGAGGAGAGAGATGCCGCCCCCCAGAGCGAGAACTATGAGGTAGTTGACGAAGTTGGTGATGATAAGGACGGAGGCGGAGATGAGAAAGGCTTTCCCTAAGGCGTCGTAACTATGGCGATAGAAACCGAGGGCTTGCGAGAGGCGACGATAGAGAGGAGCCAAGCCCAAAAGCCAGGGGAGATCGAAGAGCCGCTCCAGCAAGGCTCGGAGGCGACGGCTGAGGAGCAAAGCAAAACCTGCCACGAAAAGGATAAGAGCGATAACCGTGGCCACCATTAAGAGGCGGAGGCTGGCCAACCCGGTGAGATAGGCAGCGATGACGGCCATGGCTGCGGCTATGGAGATGAAGGCGATGAGCCCCACCAGGCGATCCACCAGGACGGAGATGGCCGCCTCGGCGGCCCGCTCTGTGTGACGGGCCAGGTCGTATCCCCGCACCAGATCGACGCCCACCACATTGGTGGGTAAGAAGTTCCCGAAGAAGAGCCCCACAAAGGTGTAGGAAAGGAGGCTCAAAAGAGGTACCTCTATCCTCTGGGCCCGCAGTAGGATCTGCCACTTGAAACAGCCCAGGGTGATGGCTGAGAAATAGAGAACTAGAGCTGAAAGAAGATACCAGTAGTTGGCCGCGCCGATAGCCCCCGCCACTTTCCCCAGTTCAACGCGGCTGAAGAGGTAGAAGATTAACCCCAGGCTGATGAGTACCTTCAAAAGAAAAAGAAGTCGGTCCTTCAACGACAAGACCTCACAAGAGAACGCTCTTCATAGAATAACAGGCAATGGAGGGTCACTCCCCGGAAGAAGAGGAAGCCCCTTCCTCTGAGCCACCGGTGTCCACCTTCTTCGTCGTCCAGGCGATGTCCCACACCACGTGCTTCTCGCCCCGCACATAATAGTCATAGGCTCCCAACATGCGGGAGTAGGCCTCCAAGATGGCCATCAGCCCCAAAGCCCATATGAGGCGTAAAGCGCCCCAAACCTCGCCTATGGCCAGTCGCAGAACTCGAGGGGTATCCAAACTAGAGACCCGATAACCGTACTTCCGCTTCAGGTGCAGATGTCCAGCGTAATTGCGTCGCCTCTGCCTTATGAAGTCGCTCACCGTGTGGGGGCCTATACTGAAGACCACAGCATCGGGAGCGTATCGGACCTGCATGCCCCGCTGAATCACCAACGCCTCCACGAAGGCCTCATCCATGGCCACATCGGGAGGGATCTGATTGAAGACCTTGCGGAAGGCGATCAGTTCCCCCAAGCGAGGGATCTCCAAGCATAAAGCGTGCTCCATCTTAAGCCGTAGATGAGAGAAGTAGTCGACGATATGATCGGGGGCGTTCACCGCCACCTTCTGGGCCCCGGTCATCCCTACCTGGGGGTCCTTGAACATCCGCACCAGGTTCTCTACGCTATCTTCGCGAGGGAGGGTATCGCCGCTCTCCACGACGCAGATATCCTCCTTAGCGTGCTGGAGAAAGAGGTTCACCGCCGAGGTCTTCCCCTCCCGCCTCTTCTGAACCAGGAGTTTTATGCGAGGATCTCTTTCCATGAACTCCTTAACGATACCCTCAGTGTTGTCGGTGCAACCGCTGGCCACCACGATTATCTCCGTGATCTCCACCTCGTGGAGGTGTTGGTTGAGCATGGCCTCTAGGAGGCGGCCGATATTGGCCTCCTCGTTGTGGGCCGTGATGCCCACGCTGCATTTTATCCTCTCGGGGATCTCTTCCATTGTTCCAATTCCTTTAGCCGGTCGGCTCCAGCGAGGGGTTAGGCTGCCAAAATCGTTCGATCAATCCATTGTGGATTTACATGTAGAGCCCTAGGGAATGAACCAACGACCAGCAGGAACCGCAAAGTTTAGAAGAATGTGAGCAACCACTGTCCATCGGATTGACCCAGTCGTCTTTGCAACCCAGCCCCATATAAGGCCCAGCGAGATGGACATAAGAGCAAATGCGATTGCTTCACCGGGCATCGTGCTAGGATCAACAGCCTGTGGCGATAGATGCCAGAGTCCAAACCAGACCGAGGGATATAAATAGGCCCAAAGCCAACTCGTAGGAAAAGCGGTAACAAACGTCCCTCGCCAGAGGACTTCTTCCATGGTACCATTCGCGACTGCATACAAAACAGAATAGATGACGAATATTAAACTAGCGGATCTAATCTCTGAAGGGAATCTCGTCAAGAACATAAACAAAGGCGGACCTACGAGCAGGATAATGCCCAACCAGTTGGGCCGTCCAAAGATCGGATTGGGTGAGCCGAACATTTGACGAAAGCCTTTCGGGCCGACCGTTAGAAATGGCAACAGAAAGCACCAAATGATCCAGTAGAATAAGAAACCAATAAGGTATCCACGAGCCGGCCCGAGCCATGCAGCAGAATATCGGAACGTGAGATAGGTTGTAAGCAATAAGATGGGTGGAGCCAATATTAATCCGATCTGCGGTGAGGTGAATTGAAATGGTCTCATCTCTGCCCTCTTCATCACAATAATGAGGCTAACCCATTGTTGTCCGCCAAGCCACCCGCACGGTGCGAGGGAGATCCAACCAGGTCTTCTTCCGAAGGAGGGTGCGCACGATCCGGCTGGGGCGCAGGTAGAATCGCCGGTACGCCTCTTTCCACTTCCGCTCCACCAACTCCGCCGGAAGGCCATCCATCTCGAAAGAGGGCTTATCCTCAAAGAAGGCGTAATCCTCCCAATCTTGGGCCAGAAGCCTCCCCTTCTCCAAGACCACCTCTCTCATCTCGGTGCCGGGGAAGGGGGTAGCCATAGAGAAGTTGGCCACCAAGGGGTCCAGTTCGCAGGCGAAGCGGATAGTATCCTCTATCGTCTCCTCCGTCTCCCCCGGTAAGCCGATGATGAAGAAGCCTATGGTCTCCATCCCTACGCTCTTTGCCGCCTTGAAGGCGGCCCGGATCTCCTCCAGAGTCAGGCGTTTGTCGATAACCGTATCTAGGATCTCCTGATTCCCACTCTCCACCCCGAAGGCGGTACGGATGCAACCCGCCTCTCGCATCCTGCCCAGGAGTTCCTCATCCACCAGGTTAGCCCGGATGCCGTTGATCATTATCCAAGGCACATGGTTTAACCCTTCAGAGATGAGGAGATCACAGATGGCAAGAACGCGCTTCCGATCGATGTTAAAGGAGTCATCTAATACGCCGATCTCCTTTGCGCCCAGATCCTTCACCAACCAGCGCCACTCAGCCACCACGTTCTCCGGCGAGCGCATCCGCCAGACCCGGGGCAGGATCTGGGAACAGTAGGTACAACGGTAAGGGCAACCACGGGAGGTTAAGATGCTGAAACTCTTTCCCTTGACGGTATCTAGCGTGGGCTGGAGGTTGGTGTACCGCTCCATCTTGAAGAGATGATGGGCCGGGAAAGGGAGGCTATCTATATCGGCGAGGGGCGGGCGATCGGGGTTATGGATCACCCTCCCATTTCGGCGGTAACTGATCCCTTCCACCTCCTCCAACAAAGCCCCCGCCTCCAACCTTTGGCAAAGATGGGCCCAGGTGGCCTCGCCCTCGCCCCGAACCACGATATCCACCTCCGGCCGTTGGGCCGACTCTTCGGGAAGCACCGTGGGGTGTGGCCCTCCCAGGACGACGGGGAGAGCCATCTCCGCCTTTATATCTTGGGCCACCCGCCAAGCCGCCTTGATCTGGATAGTGTTGGCCGTTATCCCTACCAGATCAGGTCGCTCCTCCCTGAGAACCTGGCTCAGAGGCGTCTCCTCCGCCTCCATGTCGAGGATCCGCACCTCATCTCCCCGCTCCTCAGAGACAGCCCCTAGGTAGGCCAAGCCTAAGGGAGGACTGGTACGCACCTCTATGGGCAAGTTAGCCTTGGGGTTTATGAGGAGTACCTTCATCTCTAAAGGTATTATACCAGATGGCACCCTAAACGGCTAGGAAGGCTAGCCTTATCTAGGAGAACTAAGGAGGAAAGTATATGGGGCCACGTTAGGAGAAGGCCTCACTTCTAACTCTCCACCAGCCGGACTACGGTGACCCCATCGCCGCCCTCGTCCGCCTCCCCGGAGCGGTAGGAGGTTACTAGGGGGTGGCTTTCTACCGCCTGGCGCACTAGACGGCGCAAGGTCCCTTTCCCCCGGCCATGGATGACACGGACGGAGGGTAATCCGCTGAGAAAAGCGTCATCCAGATACTTGTCCAGCCGCCAGAGCGCCTCCTCGGCCTTCGACCTCCTCAAGTCCAGAAAATCAGGAACCGGCTGGAAGAGGGGAAGAGAGATCGACCCTCGGGCTCTTTCCCTGGGAGGGCCTTCCCTTCCCTTCCCACAGGGATCCCGGGGGACGGGATCCTTTACGGATGCTGCCAGATCCTCTATATTGGCCTTCACCCGGAAGGGACCTACCTGCACCTCCACCTGGTCCCCTTCCCGGCCCACCACTTCCCCCTCCCTACCCAACCCTTCCAC
>JBHIDN010000085.1:0-6083 GCA_046760125.1 Anaerolineae bacterium | reverse complement strand
TGAGGCAATCACCGTGGCCGTTGGCCATGAGGAGCTCCACCAAGGTGCGGCGCACCCTATCGATGAGGGACGAGGTGGTCCTCACCACCATCCCTTCCCTCGCTTGAGTGGTGCAGGCCGCAGGGAGACCAGCCCACCCCTCAACCTCCACGATGCAGAGGCGACAGCCGCCATAAGGCTCCAGGTCATCATCGGCGCAGAGGGCAGGGATATAGATACCTGCGCTCTCCGCCGCTTGAAGCAGCGTCATCCCCTCCTCCGTCTTTACCGGCCTCCCGTCTATCTTTAGAGTGATCTCACCCATAGAGACGCCTACCTATACCCCTTCACTATATCGCTCACCCTCTCCGGGGTCAGCCGCCCATAAACCACCTCGTCGATGGTCATCGCTGGCCCCACGCCGCAGAGACCCAAGCAACTGGTGGTCTCCAAAGTGAACTTCCCGTCCTCCGTCGTCTGGCCCACGTCGATGCCCAACCTTTCCTTCACCGCCTCCAAGACCTCACCGCTACCTGAGAGTTCGCAAGGCGCGCTCTCGCAGCAGCGTATCAGATGCTCACCTCGCGGAACGGTAGAGAGGAGAGAGTAGAAACTAGCCACCCCATAGAGTTGGCTGGGAGTCATCTGGTAAGCCTGGGCCACGACCCGGAGAGCCTCCCGGGGCAGGTATCCCCATCGGGCATCCAGGTCGCGCAGGCTCTCGACCAGAGCCTCGGGCTCTTCATACTGGGCGATGATCTCCGCCACCCGCTCCACATCCGAGGATGCTAACCCATCCTTACCCTCTCCCCAGGTGAGCCTCACCGCTTTATTAACCCTGCGCCTCCGCCCCAGTTCCTCTTTGAAATGCTTCAAGGCGCTATCCAAAGGTAGAGCCGCGGCCGTCCCCAGGCCACAGAAAGAAGCCAAGCGTAACGCCTCGGCCAGGGCAGCGAGCATCTCTGATGCTCCCTCCTCACCCCTACCTGTTGCCAGCCTCTCCAGGATCTCCTGAGCCCGGAGCGTCCCCTCCCGACAAGGGGTACATTTCCCGCATGATTCGACGCGGAAGAAATTGATGACCGAGGCGAGGAACCAAGCCACGTCTCTCCTCTCATCGGCCACCAAGAGAGCCCCCGAGCCCAAGGAAACGCCCGACCGGGCCATAGAGTCATAATCCAGGGGGATCTCTAACTTGCTCTCGGGCAGTAGGGTACCGGAACTTCCTCCAGTTTGGGCCCATCGAAAGCCGTTCTTGACCCCGCCTCCGTAAACCTCTATCGCTTCCTTCAGGGTCAGCCCCAAGGGGGCCTCGAAGGCTAGGGGACGATCAATATCTCCCAAGAGGGTATAGACCTTGGTGCCCGGCGACCTCTCCGTGCCCCGCTCCCTGTACCAGTCGGCCCCTTTCTGGAATATATCGGGCAGAGTGGCTAAGGTCTCCACGTTATTCACCACCGTGGGCTTACCCCAAAGGCCATAGGAAGGAGGGTAAGGAGGTCTCATGCGGGGAACGCCCCTCTTCCCCTCCAGAGACTCGATAAGAGCCGTCTCCTCGCCACAGATATAGGCCCCGGCCCCCCGGTGAACTTTAACCTCCAAGGAGAACTTCGAGCCCAGAACCCCCTCTCCCAAGAGCCCAGCCCCTTGGGCTTGCTGGACAGCCTCTTCTAGCCTCTCCGCCGCCAGAGGGTATTCACCCCGGACGTAGATATAAGCCTCCTGAGCCCCTATGGCGTAGGCGGCGATGGCCACCCCTTCGATCACCCGATGGGGGTCCCCCTCCATGATCAGCCGATCTTTGAAGGTCCCAGGCTCCGATTCGTCGGCGTTGCAGATGAGGTATTTCACCTCGCCCGGCGCGGCGCGACAGAACTCCCATTTCCTCCCCGTGGGGAAACCTGCTCCTCCCCGACCTCGCAACCCCGACTTTGCGACCTCGGCGATCACCTCCTCAGGGGTCAACTTTAAAGCCTGGGCCAGCCCCCCATAGCCATCTCGGACGATATACTCCTCCAGGACCCCAGGATCGATCTGGCCGCAATGGGCTAACACCTGTCGCTCTTGCTTCGCCCAGAAGGGCAGATCCTTCCAGGAAGGGATGCCCTCTAGGGGCTCCTCAGCCGCTAAAGCCAGATCGGAGCGGAGGTCATCGCCTTTCAGGAAATCGACTACCAGTTCCTGAACAGAAGGGGGGGTCATTTTTCGATAGGTGATACGGGGATAGCCAGGTTTGGCGATGCTCACCAGCACCTCGTCGCCGCAAAGGCCAGGACAGCCGACCTTGCGGAGTCGGGCCTGGAGCCCCTCCTGCCGCAGCACCTCGTCCACGGCTCGAAGGACCTCATCAGCCCCCACCGCCAGACTACAACTGCCCAGAGCAATAGAAATCTCCGGTATCTCACCGGAGGACAAAACGCTCTTTTCAGCCCAGCCTCTGAGGGCTTCATAACGGTTGAAGGTCATCTCATTCTTCGCCTTCCGCTGGGGAGGAGAATATCTCCTCCAGCACCTCGGCTATCTTATCCCGGAGAGGGTAGAGGACGTTAGCCCCGTTATCAGGTAGTATGACGGGAACGGCCATCGTCTCATCGATCACTGCGGACTTGATATCCTCCTTCTCGATCTGGCGGGCTATCTGGGCCAAAGCCAGTATCTCCTGAGGGTCAAGATCGGTATCCACTGTGTAGCCCATAGTTCTCAAGAGGTCCGGAAGTCGAGGGATAAGGTCCAAACTGAGCGCCTTCTCCCTGACGGCGAAGAGCACCTTCTGCTGGCGTCGCAGCCGCACGAAGTCACTGCCATTATGCCGGGTACGGGCGTACCGCAAAGCCGTCTCCCCATCCATCTGCTGAACCCCGGCCGGTATGTGGATGGTCATATAGCCGTAGTTCTCGTCCGGGTACTTATCGTCCCATATCTCCCTCTCCACCTCCACGGTTATGCCCCCTAAAGCGTCTATAATATCTCTGAACCCTTGGAAGTTGATGCGAATGTAATAGTGGATGGGGATGCCCAGGTTGTACTGAACCGTCTTCTTGGCCAAGGCCGGCCCTCCTCCGGGGTAGTTATCCCGATCTCCTATGAAGTGGGCCACGTTGATCCGGTTCAGGCCGTATCCCGGTATCTCCACGTATAGATCCCGGGGGATAGAGAGCATCCCTGCGGTATTGGTGGCCGGGTCCACGGTCACCACTATCATGGTATCAGTGCGGCAGGGGCCCGCTTCCTGGGGCCGCTGATCCACCCCCAAGAGGAGGATGTTCACCCTCTCTTTCTGGCTCCAATCGGGAGCCGGCAGATCGCTTTCCCGCGGCTGGAATATGGGCACATTGACGAAAGTCCGAAGCCCAGCACGAGCCACAGCCTCCCGCACCGAGGAATAGAAAAGGTAGCCGCAGAAGATCCCCCCTATGACGAAGAGGGTGAAGAGGCTACCGAACAATATCCCAAACCAAGGGTTGGAGCCTTGATCCTTTGCTCTGTAACCACGCATACTCATGTCTCACCCCTCATTCAGCGCATATTATAGCACAACATCAAATCTGGTCAAGCCAAAGGATGGGGCTTGACTTTCGAGAAAGGAGAGTTTATATTGGGGCCTGTCTTCGAGGAAGGGGACAACTGCTCAAGCATCGTCCCTTCTTAATGAGGAGACGAGATTGTGGGTGAACTAGGCGAGATGCTCCGGGAAGCCAGGGAGCGGAAGGGGGTCTCCCCGGCAGAGGTCGAAGAGGAGACCAAGATCCGCGAGAGGCTCATCATGGCCCTAGAGGAGGAAGATTACGATATCCTCCCCGACCGCATCTATACTAAGGGGCTCTTGAAGAACTACGCTCGCTACCTGGGGTTAGATAAGAGCGAGGTGATGCGCCTCTTCGGCGAAGAAGAGGCAACCCCTACCCCCATCCCCCCAGCCTCTCAAGCCTTAGCCTCCCCTCCCCTCCTCTCCCCCGATCTCATCGTCATCCTGGTGATATTCATGGCTTTGGGGCTTCTCGGTTTCTGGGGCTACCGCCAGTACCTGGCCCCCATCCTCACCCCCCTCCTCTCGGCCACGCCGACTGTGGAAGCCTCTTTCCCCACCCCAGAGGCAACAGCCACCAGAACCCTACCGCCCAGCCCTAGCCCCACCCGTACCCCTACTGAGGTGGTCATCACCGGCCTACCCCTGGAGATCGAGATCCTCACCAGGACCTGGCGGGAGGTCACCGTTGACGGCGAGCAAGCCTTCCGAGGGCTTCTTGATGCCGGGGAGACCCGTACTTGGTCCGCAAGCGAGGCGATAGCCTTGCATGCGGGGAACGCCGCTGGGGTGCGGGCTGTCCTCAACGGTCAGGCGATGCCCCCCCTGGGAGGGGCAGGCGAGGTGGTGGATGTGGAGTGGAGGGTAGAAGAGTTTCTCACCCCCACGCCCGCCATCGGCCCTCTCCTGACCCCCACTCCGACCGAGACGCCCACCATGACCGCCACTCCCACCATCACGGCTACTCTCTCCCCCTCACCTACCCCCACGGAGTGACCTTGTCTGGCCATCTACAGGGTAACCAGATGCGCTTCTATCTCTTGACCCTAGGCTGTCCCAAGAACGCCGTCGATTCGGAGGGGATGAGCGAACTCCTCCGCCAGGCCGGCTATGAGGCTACGGACCAGGCCTCCCAGGCTGACCTCCTCATCGTCAATACCTGCGGTTTCATCGACCTGGCGAAGGCGGAATCGCTAACCGCCCTCCAGGTCTTCGCCCAAGAGAAGCGGCCCTCTCAATACCTCATCGCCGCCGGTTGCCTCTCGCAGCGGTATGGCGCGGACTTGGTCCAAGAGGTGCCGGGCATCGACGCCATAATCGGCACCCAGCGGTGGCCGGAGATAGTCAGACTCATAGAGGCTCTATCTACTAGAAGGGCAGAAACCGCTCTCCAATTGCCCCCCTCGACTACCCGTTATGTGGCCTCCCACCCCGTGGCCCGCCGCGCCGATTCCGCCACCGCCTACATAAAGATCGCCGACGGCTGCTCCGCCCCCTGCGCCTTCTGCTCCATCCCCCAGATTAAAGGTCCCTATATGAGCAAGCCCGAAGATGCTATCCTCAAAGAGGCTCGCCAACTTGTAAACCAGGGGGTGAAAGAACTGATCCTCATCGCTCAGGACACCACCGCCTACGGAAGCGACCGAGGGGTAAAGGACGGCCTCCCGCCCCTCATCGAGGATATCTTAGCCTCCGTCCCGCAACTCCAATGGCTGCGCATCATGTATACCTACCCCGGCCACCTCTCCCCCCGCCTCATGGAGGTGATGGCCGCCCACCCCCAGGTCTGCCACTATATAGACCTCCCCCTCCAACACGCCCACCCCGACCTCCTTAAGCGGATGAAACGGCCCCACAATATGACGAAAGTGCGGGGTCTGATAGCCGAACTTCGCCAAGTCATGCCAGATATCGCCATTCGCACCACCTTCATCGTTGGCTACCCCGGGGAGACGGAGGAGGAGTTTGGGGCCCTCCTCGCCTTCCTAGAGGAGATGAAGTTCGATAGGGTGGGGGTCTTCACCTACTCGGAGGAGGAGGGGACGGAGGCTGCAGAACTCCCCGGCCAACTCCCCCAGGAGGTGAAAGACGAACGGCGGCTGCAGGCCATGGAGTTACAGCAGAAGATATCGAAGGAGAAGAACCGGACCTTCATCGGTCGAAGACTAGAGGTTTTAGTCGAGGGGGTGGGGGAGGGGATAAGTATAGGGCGGTCATATCGCGATGCCCCGGAGGTGGACGGGATGGTGCTCATCGAGGGCGAGTTGCCCCTAAACCAATTCGCCCCCGTCCACATAACGGGGGCCCTGGAATACGACCTCATCGCATCACCACTAGCGTAGGTTGATTTTCCACACCCGACAAGCCGGGTAGGTTCCCATACCTGCCCGTATTGCCTTGCTAGGCGCCCATAACCGGACCGCTCTTGATTGCCAGATGCTCCACAATTACGCCTTCTCTTCCTCGCTCGTCAATCTGAGAAAAGTTTCTATAGCTAGCCGCTGTCGCTCCGTAAGCGTCGTAAGCTCTTCATCTCCGAAACTGGCGATGGCTTGGCGAAGCGCTTCCACGTCAACGA